>DATIPV010000475.1:0-1668 GCA_035471525.1 Robiginitalea sp. | reverse complement strand
GAAACAGCGGGTTACAAACCGCAGCCGGACGACCTGGTTACCCTGCGGTACAACCTGACGACCTGGAACAACGACACCCTTTACCGGGAAGCCGAGATCGGCACCCTGCGCTACAAGGTGGATAAACAGGAATTGTTTCCCGGATTGCGGAACAGCGTGAAACTCCTGCAGGAAGGGGAAACCGCTGTATTCCTGTTCCCTTCTTCACTGGGATACGGGTACCACGGCGACAACGACCGCATTGGCCCGAACCTGCCCTTGAAAAGCCGTATCACCCTGCTGAAAATTGAAAAAAACACCGATACTATACCCTTCAATCCCTAATTACATGAAAAATAGCATTTTACTCCTTTTTCTGGCGGCAAGCCTGCTGACCAGTTGCAAGTCGAACCACCTGGGCGACCTGGGCGACGGGCTGTACGCCGCCATGAAAACCAACAAAGGCGATATTGTTTTGCGCCTCGAATACGACAAGACCCCGGTAACGGTGGCCAACTTCGTGTCCCTGGCCGAAGGGACCAGCCCCTTTGTCAGCGAATCGTACAAAGGAAAGCCCTACTACGACGGGCTCACCTTCCACCGGGTGATCAAAGACTTTATGATCCAGGGCGGTGACCCCACCGGTACCGGATCGGGCAGCCCGGGGTATCGCTTTGCCGACGAGATCAGAGATTCGCTCAGGCACGACGGAAAAGGGATACTCTCCATGGCCAATGCGGGACCCAAGACCAACGGGAGCCAGTTCTTCATCACCCACGCCCCCACCCCCTGGCTCGACGGCCGGCATACGGTTTTCGGAGAAGTGGTGAGCGGTTTGGAGGTGGTAGACTCCATCGCCGGCATCCCGGTCTCGGAAAACGGCAACAAGCCCCTCGACCCGGTCGTGATGGAAAAAGTGGAGATCATTCGCAAGGGCAAGGCGGCCAAAGACTTTGACGCCGTGCAGGTGATGACCGATTACTTCGAAAAGGAATCGGCCATCGAGGCGGCCCAGCAAGAAGTATTCAGGCAGTTTGTCTCCCAAATAACCGAGCAGAAAACGGGGGCGAAAACCCTGCCTACCGGCCTCGCGTACCAGGTGGTGAAGGAAGGGGCCGGAGCAAAGCCCGGAATAGGCGACAGGGTATGGGTGGAGTATGCCGGATGGCTGGAAGACGGCACCCTGATCGACACCAGTGTGGAAAGTGTGGCGGAGGCCTTTGGCCGCCGCGAGGAATTGATGCAGATGCACGGCGGCCAATTCGGCCCGGCCGCCATGGATTACAGCCCAGACACCCAGCTGATCGCAGGTTTCCGGGAAGCCTTGCTGGCCATGAAAGTGGGCGACAAATGGCGTGTTTTCATTCCGGCCCACCTGGGGTACGGAGAACAGGGAAGAGGGCCCATCCCCCCCAATGCCCCTCTGGTATTCGACCTGGAGATAACCGGCATCCAGCTGGAAGCACAGAACAATTAGCATAACCGGCGGCCCCTGGCCGCCGGTCCTTTTAGGCGGGGGGCATTTGGGCCAGGAGGTCTTTGAGGTACTTCCAGAATTTCTGGGTCGAAGGTATCGAGGCCCTCTCATCCGGGGAGTGGGCTCCCAGGATGGTAGGCCCAAAGCTGATCATATCCATCTCCGGGTAATGCGCCCCGATAATGCCGCACTCCAGCCCTCCGTGGCTGGCC
>DATIPV010000474.1:0-4663 GCA_035471525.1 Robiginitalea sp. | reverse complement strand
GCCTTTACCTCCCGCTGCTGGTCAGTGGGTTTAAAATCCACGCCATTGCCGGTGATGTCGCTGGCCAGGGCGCTGAGCCGGCCGTACAGTTGCATGGGCGAGCGAAAGGCATCCTCGCGCGCGCCGGTCAGGTGAATGTCGTACAGGGAGCCGGCGATGGCCTCGGCGGCCTGGCGTAACTGCTCTGCCTTCCGGGTGTCGGATCTGCCGGAGAGCTGGGGGGCCAGGGCCTCAAGGTCGGACCTTATGGCCTCGATCTCGTTGATCATGGCCACGGCCTGGTTCATGGCATCGCGCAATTCCAGCGAAAACGCCACCTGCTGCCGGATGTCTTCCGCGCTTCCCTCTGTGGAAGGGTCTTTGAGTACTTCCACTTCCCGCACGTATTCCCGTTCGCCCACTTTCAGTTTCACCGTATAGGTGTCGGGCACCACCCGGGGGCCGAACTGGCCCCGCATCAGGTCCAGGTCCCAGGTAACCAGGGGGCGCCAGCCTTCCCCGCCCAGCTGTACCCAGGGCCGGCCGGGGGGCGCTGTCTGCAGTTTGGGCTTGAAGGTCGGCTCGTACCGGAGGTCCCACATCACCCGGTTCACCCCGGCCCCTTGGGTCCCTTTCAGGCTTCGGACCAGTTCCCCCCCGGGGGTCAGGATCTGGACCTCCACCTCCAGGTCGGTGCTGTCTTTCAGGAAATAATTGATGTCGGCCCCGTAGGCCGGGTTCCGGCCTGCATTCAGGCTGGGTCCGTCGGTCTTGATGCTCTGCTTTTCCTGGAAACGGTAGGCCGGTCGAAGGCTGAACAGGTGCGCCTCCTGCCCTTGGGCATCTAAATCGTATTCGCGCAAGGGTGCCAGGTGGTCCAGGATGTAATACCCGCGTCCGTAGGTGGCCACCACCAGATCGTCAAAGCGCTCCTGCACTTCCAGCCAGTAAACCGGGGCCGGGGGGAGGTTCAGGCGCAGGCGCATCCAGTGGGCGCCGTCGTCGGTGCTCACGTAAATGCCGTTGTCGACCCCCAGGTAGAGCATGCCCTGCCGTTTGGGGTCTTCACGCACCACATGGGCGAAGCTGTGCACCGACTTCGGGACGGTTTCGGAGATGCGCTTCCAACTCTTGCCGTAATCGGCCGTCTTGTACACATAGGGGTCAAAGTCGCCCATCTGATGCAAATCAATCGAGATATAGGCGGTACCGGCAGCAAACCGGGAGGGTTCAATATTGGCCACGGTTCCCCAGGCGGGTACCCCTGTGATGTTCCCGGTCACGTTGATCCATGTTGCGCCCCCGTCGCGGGTCAGGTGTACCTGACCGTCGTTGCTCCCGGTCCAGATCAGGCCGGGCTCCAGCTCGGATTCCGCAATGCTGAACAGGGTGGCCCCGTCGAAAGTCATCAGGTTGTCGATGGCGATGCCCCCTGAATTCCCCTGGTGCGCTTTGTCGTTCAGGGTCAGGTCGGGGCTGATCACCTGCCAGCTCTGCCCGTCGTCGTCGCTCTTGTGCACGAACTGGCTGCCCACATAGACCCGGTGCCGGGTGTGGGGCGAGAACGCCATTGGAAAATTCCAGTGCCAGCGGTATTTCAGCTGGCCGGGTTCCCACCCGTACCCGGCTTCGGGCCAAACGCGTACGTCGCGGGCATGGCCTGTGCGGGCGTTGTAGCGCTGCAGCCCGCCGTCGTAGCAGCCCGACCACACGATGTCGTTGTCGAAGGGGTCGGGCTGGGCAAACCCGCTCTCACAACCGCCCACCCCGGCCCAGAGCCCAACGGGGATATACCCCTGCAGGCTGTTGCTCGGGCCTTTGTAGGAGTAACCGTCCTGCCGGTTGCCGTATACGTTGTAGGGAATTTGGTCGTCCACGGCGGCGTGGTACATCTGGGCGATGGGCAGCACCACCCGCTGGTAGCTTTTCCCGTGGTTCAGGGTAATGCTGGCACAGCCGTCGTGGGCCACCATCATGCGGTCGGCATTGGTGGGGTCGAGCCAGATATCGTGGTTGTCGCCCCCTGCCGGGGTTCGTTTCAGGGTCTTGCCCCCGTCGGTGGACGTGCTGAAGCGCACGCTGGCAAAATAGAGTTCGTCCGGATTGGCAGGAGATACCGCCATCCGCGTATAATAGGGGGCCCGCTCGGCTATGTCGTGGTCGCGGGTCTGCAGGGTCCAGGTATTGCCGAAGTCCTCAGACCGGTACAGGGCCGGGCTGTCGATCTCGAAGAGCGCATAGACCACCTCGGGATTCGAGGGCGCGATGGCCACCGCGGTCTTGCCCACCGGGTTTTCTACCCCGCCCGGAAGCCCCCGCGAAGTGAGGGGTTCCCAGCTTGCTCCCCCGTCGGTACTGCGGTATACGCCGCCTCCGGGCCCGCCGCTGTTGAGCCCCCAGGTGTTAATGTGCACCGACCACATGCCCGCCAGCAGGCGGTCGGGGTTGTGGGGGTCGATGGCCAGCTCGGCCGCGCCGGTGTTCTCATCCACAAACAGCACCTGTTTCCAGGTTTTTCCCCCGTCGGTGGTTTTATAAACGCCCCGTTCCCGTTGCGGGCCATAGGTATGGCCCAGGGCGGCGGCATATACGATGTCGGGATTGGTGGGGTGTACCACGATGCGCCCGATGCGCCCCGTCTTGTCGAGACCCATATGGGTCCAGGTCTTGCCGGCATCGGTGGATTTGTAGATGCCGTCACCCATGGCATGGGCAGGCCGGATCACGAAGGTTTCGCCCGTTCCGGCCCATACGATGTCGGGCTCGCCCGGTGCGATGGCCAGGGAGCCGATGGAGGAAACCTGCTGATCATCGAAGATGGGGTTCCAGCTTACCCCCCCGTCATCTGTTTTCCAAAGGCCGCCCGAGGCCGCCCCGATGTAATTGACCATGGGGTCGCCGGGCACTCCGGCAATCGCTATAGCACGGTTGCCTTCAGGCCCTATAAAACGGAATTCAAGGTTTTGGAAGACGGCAGGGTAGGCCTGGGGAAAGGTTTTGGAAACGAACAGGAGAAGGGCGGCAATCAGAAAGGAAACAGGTCTCATGCGAATGGGCGTTGGCGGGTTTGCAGAATAAATATAACCAACATTCGCCGGATTTACCGGCCCAAAAAAGGGTGCCTGGCAACCGCATTACCGGTTTGGGGTCGCTGCCGGCGCGGTTCAGCCCGGTGGCGGCTGCGAAAAGAGTGGGTTACCTATAATTCCTGACTCTTCAGGTATTCTTCCCGGTACATAGCCTTGGCTTTCAGTTCCCGTTTCTGTTCGGACTTTTTGGTAAACTGTTGACTCTCCCGTATTTTCTTGATTTGCATGGTCTTGCGAATTTTGTTCCGATACCTTTTGATGGCGCGGTCAATATTCTCACCTTGAACTACTTTTACTATCAGCATGCGTGTTGCTATTAAAATGTACGTATCCGGACCGGGTGGCATAAAAGCCTGACCCCGGGCCTCCTAAAAGGTTCTGCAAGTAGCCTGGTTCCAATCCAGTTGTCGAACAAATGGATATTCCGGGATAGCCGGATCAGTGGCCCGCGTTCTGCAATGGGCCTGCTATTGGGAAAATAGCTCAATGGAAAATCGGCGGAGGTAGCAACCCAGTTGAAAATTGGCGCAGAAACTTGGGGAGCAGTCCTTCAGAAATTCCGGAAGTGATTTTCATCTCCCGAAAAATGACTTACGGTATAAAGAACGGCATTTAATTCGGAATACGGGCTACCAGGGGGGGTAATTCTTTTTTTCAGACTGCGTGGCAAGCCTTTGTCAATGCCAGTACTCACGCATTTTATGCCTGAGAAATTGCACGCTGCGCCTGAGCTGATCCATCCCGTCCACACCGTCTTCGATGCTGATCCACCCGTCGAAGCCCGCGCGCTTCAACTCGTTAAAAATGGCGTCGTAATCATTCAGCCCCTTGCCGATTTCGCCATGGCACAGGCGTTTGGCATATCCGGCGGCCTCGGTTTCCTCCCTTCGCAGGTCTTCCAGGGTGCCTTCCAGCAGATACCGGTCGCTGGCATGCATGGTAACGACCCTGTCTGAAACCCGTATCAATAGTTCCAGGGGGTCCTCCCCGGCCAGGTAGGCATTGCTGGGATCGTAATTGACCCCGAAATTCGGATGGTGGATCCGGTCGACCAGGGCGCAGAATACTTCCATTTTTTGGGCGAACTCGGGGTAGCGCCAGAAATCGTCCTTATAGTGATTCTCAATAATCAGCGTAATGCCCCTTTCCTGCGCATAAGGCAAACAGGCCTCGATCGATTCGGCAGCAAAGCGAACCCCATCGGCAACCGATAAACCCGGCCTGCGCTGGCCCGATAGCACCCGGCAATACGTGCCGCCCAGGGTTTGGGTCATGTCGATCCACCCTTTTTGTTTGTTGATCTCCTTTTCGCGGAACGCGCGCTCGGGGTGGGTAAAGTCAGGAGAGCAGCACATCATGGGAATGACCTTGCCGTGGCCTTCGACCTGCCGGCGGAATTTCTCCCAGTTCTTCCGGTCCTGCATTTCCAGGAACCCGGCATACCATTCCAGCCCGTCGATCTCGAGCGCGCAGGCCAGGTCGATCCACTCTGACACCTTCATGGACCCGTCTTTGCAAAGGGCCTGCATAAAAGCTTTGGGAAAGGCTGCCAGTTGGGGCATGGGATTAATTTTTAGGGGGAATGGTGGAGGTGT
>DATIPV010000473.1:0-10815 GCA_035471525.1 Robiginitalea sp. | reverse complement strand
AAGAGAGCAAGCTGGGCCACGACCTCGCGTATTCCGCCATGCTCACCAAGCTGCCCAGCGGCCTGCTGGGCCTGGTGCTGGCCTCCCTGGGGGCGGCCTACATGTCTACCATCTCCACTCATCTGAACTGGGGGTCTTCCTACGTGGTCAACGACTTTTACAAGCAGCAGATCCGCACAGGGGCTTCCGAGAAAGAACTGGTAATGGTGGGTCGTATCACCACGGTTATCCTGATGCTTTTCAGCGCCCTGCTGGCACTGGTATTGCAGAATGCCCTGCAGCTTTTCGACATCATCCTGATGTTCGGCGCCGGCACGGGCCTTATTTTTATCCTTCGCTGGTTCTGGTGGCGCATCAACGCCTGGAGCGAGATTTCGGCCATGTTCGTCTCCGGCATTGTGTCCCTGGTCTTTAACCTGACCGATGTGGGAGACCGTTTGTTCGGGGGGGTGAGCAGCGCCGGGGAGACCCTGGAAGGAGTTTTTCCGGGATGGAGCCGGTTTCCGGTGGTGGTGGCCATCACCACGGTGGTCTGGCTGGCGGTCACCTTTCTGACCCCCCCGGAGAAAGCCGAAACGCTGCGCAAATTCTACCGGAAAATCAGGCCGGGCGGGCCGGGATGGCAAAAGGTCATACGGGAAGCCCAGGAAGACCAGGAGGAACTGGAGAAACCGGGTGCACCCTGGACCGTACCCTCGGGCATTCTGGCCATGGTGCTGGGCTGCGTGCTGGTATACGGCTGTATGTTTGCCACCGGCAACTGGATTTACGGGAATTACGCCCTGGCCGGAGGCCTTACGGCGCTGGTTGTGGTTGCCGCCTATCTGTTGAATAAAGTTTGGAACCAAATAAAAGGAGACGTGCTATGACTGTAAAACAGCGTATTGTATCGGTCGATATCTTCAGGGGGCTCACCATCGCCCTGATGATCCTGGTAAACACCCCCGGCACATGGGAGGCCGTTTACGCCCCACTGCGGCATGCCGACTGGCACGGCTATACCCCCACCGACCTGGTGTTTCCGTTCTTCCTGTTCATAGTGGGCACGTCCATTGTCTTTGCCTACCGCGACAAAAAGCCCGATGCCGCCACCCACCGGAAGATCCTGATCCGCACCCTGAAACTCATAGGCCTGGGCCTTTTCCTGGGGGCGTTTATCATCGAATTCCCATTCTTCAAGCCGTTTGAGAACATCCGTTTTCCCGGGGTGCTGCAGCGGATTGGGGTGGTCTTCTTTTTTGCCTCCCTGCTGTACCTGCATACCAAGCCCAGGGCATTGCTGGCAACAGCCATAACCATTCTGCTGGGGTACTGGGTGTGGATGGCCTATATTCCGCTGGGGGGCGAACCGCCTTCCCTGGAACGCCTGCCCAACAACTGGGCCAATTACATCGATGTGCATGTTTTCGGGTCGCATAACTACAGACCCGATTACGACCCGGAAGGTCTTTTAAGCACCCTTCCGGCCATCGTTACGGCCCTGCTCGGGGTCTTTACGGGCCGCCTGCTGCTTTCCGACAGGGCCGACAAGCTCAGGGGCATGCTGCTGGCGGGCCTGGGCCTGCTGGTTGCCGGCACGGTCTGGGGATATTTCTTCCCGGTCAACAAGGCGCTCTGGACCAGTTCATTCGTTTTGGTAACCGCCGGCTGGGCCAACCTGGTTTTGGCCCTTATTTACTACCTGACCGACGTAAAGGGGCTGAAGTTCGGAAGCATCTTCCGGTACGCCGGGGCCAATGCCATAACGGTGTACTTCCTGTCCAGCTTTATCACCAAGCTTTTCTACCTGATCAGGCTTGGGGAAGACCAGACCATACACGGGTGGCTTTTCAATTCGGTATACGTGTACGACGGCCTGCCGCTGGCGTTGTCGTCCCTGTTGTACGGCCTGTCGGTTATGGGTTTTTACCTGCTGGTGGGCTGGTGGCTGTACCGCAGGAATATCTTCATCAAGGTTTAGGGAGGTGAGGCTCCAGTAGCCTGGCCACGTATTTGCCGATGAGGTCGAATTCCAGGTTTACCCGTGTCCCCACGCGGTAGTCCCCAAACCGGGTATGATCGAAGGTATACGGGATAATGGCCACGCTGAATGAGCCGGGAGCTGAATCTACCACGGTCAGGCTCACGCCGTCTACCGTAATGGACCCTTTCTCGATGGTAACCCGTTGCGCCCCGGGCTCGTATTCGAAATGGAAGACCCAGCTCCCGTTTTCCGAATCGATCCGGGTGCAGCGCCCCACCCCGTCTACGTGCCCCTGCACCATATGGCCGTCGAGGCGGCTACCCAGGGCCAATGCCCGCTCCAGGTTTACATGATCGCCCACCCGGAGGTCGCCCAGGTTGCTTCGCCGGAGGGTCTCTGCGATCGCCGTAACGGTATAGGTGTCGCCTTCCAGTGCCACCACGGTAAGGCACACCCCGTTGTGCGCCAGGCTCTGGTCTACTTTCAGCTCCTGGGCCAGACGGGAACGCACGGTTATATGAAGGTTGGATTTCTCTGTGGAAAGGGCGGCGACTACGCCTCTGTTTTCGATAATACCTGTAAACATGATCCAGCTAAATTGAGTAAGTTTGTCTCGTTGTCAACAAGGCAAAGGTACGCTATTCATGCAGGAAGAAGGCCAATTAATCAGAGTGGGAATTTCCATCGGAGACCTGAACGGGATCGGATGCGAAGTGATACTGAAAACCTTTGAAGACAGCCGGATGCTGGAATTGTGCACCCCGGTAATCTTCGCTTCGGCCAAGACCCTTTCTTTCCAAAAGAACCATTTCGGGCTGGAGCTCAACTTCCAGGGTATTTCGGAGGCCTCTCAGGCTATTGAAGGAAAAGTAAACGTGGTTAACGTCTGGAAAGACGCGCCTCCCATAGCGTTTGGCGAGCCCACCGAAGCGGGGGGCAGCTTTGCGATCCAATCCCTGAAAGCGGCCGTCGCGGCCCTGAAAGACGGATTGGTGGACGTGCTGGTTACGGCCCCGATCAACAAGAAAACGGCGCAGAGCGACCAGTTCCGGTTTCCGGGGCATACCGACTACCTGGCCCAGGAGCTCCGGGGAGAAAGCCTGATGTTCATGGTAACCGAGACGCTTAAGGTGGGACTCCTTACAGACCATGTCCCTGTAAAGGATGCCCCGGCGCTTATTACCCAAAAACGGGTTACGGATAAAGCACTTGCCATGGAAGATTCCCTGATCCGCGACTTTGGGGTGCAGAAGCCCAAGATAGCAGTGCTTGGCATTAACCCGCACAGCGGGGACGAGGGGGTCATCGGCAGGGAAGACGAAGACATCCTGAAGCCGGCCCTTCAAAAGCTGGCCGAAAACGGACACCTGGTATTCGGCCCATTTGCTGCCGATACGTTTTTTGCATCGCAGCAGCACAGCCGGTTTGACGCCGTGCTGGCCAGTTACCACGACCAGGGGCTTATCCCCTTTAAGACCCTAGCCTTTGGGAAGGGGGTCAATTTTACGGCGGGCCTGTCGCGGGTGCGGACTTCGCCCGATCACGGGACGGCATTCGACATCGCCGGGAAAGGCGAGGCCGACCCCTCCTCGTTCCGGGAGGCAGTCTATATGGCATTACAGGTTTTCCGCAACCGGAGGGAATATGAACTGCTCAGCAGCAACCCCCTTCAGAAGCATCGCCTGAAGCGCATGGGCAAAGGGGGCGGGAAGGAGAAATAGTTGCCTGAGTTATTGGCAATTCTCAAAAAATAGATATCTTTGCGGGCCCTAATTGAACGGATAGAACGATGAAGCTTAAGGAATTCGATATTCCTTTCTCGGGATTGAAACTGGGGAAACATCATTTTGAATATCAAATTGATAAAGCGTTCTTTGACTCTTTTGATTACGACGAATTCAACGCATCAGGCGTTCATGTCGACGTAATTCTTGATAAAATGAGCACGGTAATGGAGCTTGAGATGCACGCGAAAGGCACGGTAAATGTGGCTTGCGACATCACCAATGAGCCGTACGAGCAGCCGGTGGAAGGCTCCCTGGAACTCGTGATCAAGTTCGGGGAGGCATTCAGCGACGAGGACGACGAGATCCTGGTTTTGCCGCACGGGGAACACCAGTTCAACATCGCCCAGTACATCTACGAGATGATCGTGCTTGCGGTGCCCTCCAAACGGGTACACCCCGGGGTGCTCGACGGCAGCCTCGATTCGGAAATGCTCCGGAAGCTTCAGGAATTGCAACCGAAAGAGCAAAGCGGCAAAACGGAAAAAACGGATCCCAGGTGGGACGCCTTACGTAATTTATTAACGGACAAAAAATAACAGATCATGGCACATCCTAAAAGAAAGATCTCCAAGACCAGAAGGGATAAGCGGCGCACACACTACAAGGCTGCTTCCCCCACCCTTGCCAAAGACCCTACCACAGGGGAAGTACATCTGTACCACCGGGCGCACTGGCACGAGGGGAAACTGTATTACCGCGGCCAGGTATTGGTAGATAAGACCCAGGAGGCAGCCGTGTAAGCAGGCCATCTGAAAGACTGACTCCCACTCGGACAGAGTGGGAGTTTTTTTATGTGCCTTCTTTCCAAAAAGGGCATATTTTGAACAAAAAACCGCAAATTATCCTTAATTTTCACGAGTTTTGAGGCGCTTTAAGCGGATTCTTCACAAAAAGTTGATTGAATGAGCAGCATTACGGCAGCGATTACAGCTGTAGGGGCGTACGTTCCTGAATACAGACTCACCAACGCCATTTTGGAGACCATGGTCGACA
The DNA here is from genome assembly GCA_035471525.1 of Robiginitalea sp. Lineage (GTDB taxonomy): Bacteria > Bacteroidota > Bacteroidia > Flavobacteriales > Flavobacteriaceae > Robiginitalea. Next base: position 6,072 of record DATIPV010000473.1, on the reverse strand, counting down.
CCAACGATGAATGGATCACCACCCGTACAGGCATCAGGGAGCGACGGATTCTGAAGGATCCGGACAAGGGGACCTCCTACCTGGCCATCAAGGCCGCCGAAGACCTGCTGCGCAAAAGGAAGCTGGACCCTGCAGAAATTGACCTGGTGCTGGTCGGAACGGCCACCCCAGACATGCCCGTTGCCGCCACAGCCGTCTATGTCGCCTCTGAAATTGGCGCGGTAAACGCCTTTGGTTTCGACCTGCAGGCAGCCTGCTCCAACTTCCTGTACGGAATGTCGGCCGCCGCCCGCTTTATCGAATCGGGGAAGTACAAGAAAGTTTTACTGATCGGGGCCGACAAGATGTCGTCCATTATCGATTATACCGACCGCACTACCTGCATCATATTTGGCGATGGGGCGGGGGCCGTGCTTTTTGAACCCAATACGGAAGGCTACGGCCTTCAGGACGAACACCTCCGCTCCGACGGAAAAGGTCGCGAATTCCTCAAGATCGAGGCAGGGGGCTCCCTGCTTCCCGCCTCTGCCGAGACGGTTAAGAATAAAATGCACTACGTGCAGCAGGACGGCAAATCTGTCTTCAAGTTCGCCGTTTCTAACATGGCCGATGTCTCTGCCATGGTTATGGAGCGAAACGGCCTGTCGCACGAGGATGTGAACTGGCTGGTACCGCATCAGGCCAACCGGCGCATCATCGACGCAACGGCCAGCCGGATGGGGCTGGATGCCTCCAAGGTGATGGTAAACATTGACAGGTATGGCAATACCACCTCGGCAACCCTGCCGCTGCTGCTCAACGATTATGAAAAGCAACTGAAAATGGGAGACAACCTTATTTTTGCCGCCTTCGGCGGCGGCTTTACCTGGGGAGCCATTTACCTTACCTGGGCCTACGACACTAACTGACAAACATCTAACAAAACCGATATCCATGGATCTGAAAGAAATTCAAAACCTGATCAAGTTTGTTGCCAAATCGGGGGCCAGCGAAGTAAAGCTGGAAACGGAGGATTTGAAGATTACCATCCGGACCGGCCCGCTCGGCAGAGAAGGCGAGACCACGTACGTGCAGCAGATTCCCATGCCCGCTGCCATGCCTGCCGCGCCCATGGCCGCCGCGCCGGCTGCCCAGGATGCCCCCCCTGCAGAAAGTAAGAAAGAGGCCGACGATTCCAAGTACATCGTTATCAAGTCTCCCATCATTGGCACCTTTTACCGCAAGCCGGCCCCTGACAAGCCGCCATTCGTGGAAGTGGGCGACAACATCGCAAAAGGTGACGTGCTTTGTGTAATCGAAGCCATGAAGCTCTTCAACGACATTGAATCGGAAGTTACCGGGAAGATCGTTAAGGCACTGGTGGAAGATTCCTCCCCTGTGGAATTCGACCAGCCCCTCTTCCTGGTCGACCCGTCTTAGGCGCCAGACAGCCAAAACCCGCGTGGCCTGCCACTAACGAACCATTGCCAACAGACGCACTATGTTTAAAAAAATTCTTATCGCGAACCGTGGGGAGATTGCCCTGCGCATCATTCGCACCTGCAAGGAAATGGGCATCAAAACGGTGGCCGTGTATTCCAAGGCCGATGAGGAGAGCCTGCACGTGCGCTTCGCCGACGAGGCCGTTTGTATCGGCCCGGCCCCCAGCAACCAATCGTACCTGAAGATCCCCAATATTATTGCGGCTGCCGAAATCACCAATGCAGACGCCATCCATCCCGGGTACGGATTCCTTTCCGAAAACTCCAAGTTCTCGAGGATCTGTGCGGAGCACCACATCAAATTTATCGGCGCTACCGGCGACCAGATAGACCGAATGGGCGACAAGGCATCTGCCAAAGCCACCATGAAGGAGGCCGGGGTGCCTACCATCCCGGGTTCGGACGGCCTGGTCAAAGACCTCGAGCACGCCAAGAAAGTTGCCAAGAAGATGGGATACCCGGTAATGATCAAGGCCACTGCCGGAGGAGGAGGCAAGGGGATGCGCGCAGCCTGGCGGGAAGAGGAACTGGTGAAGAATTTCGAAAGCGCCGTAAAGGAAGCCGAAGCCGCTTTCGGGAATGGGGGCATGTATATGGAAAAACTGATCGAGGAACCCCGCCATATTGAAATCCAGATCATCGGAGACCAGTACGGAAAGGCGTGCCACCTCTCGGAGCGGGACTGCTCCATACAGCGGCGCCACCAGAAGCTCACCGAGGAAACGCCCTCTCCATTCATGACCGACAAGCTGCGGGAAGATATGGGGAAAGCCGCGATTAAGGCTGCTGAACACATCAGGTATGAAGGGGCGGGAACCGTGGAATTCCTGGTAGACAAGCACCGCAACTTCTACTTCATGGAAATGAATACCCGCATCCAGGTAGAGCACCCGATCACGGAGCAGGTAATCGATTACGACCTGATCAGGGAGCAGATCCTGGTGGCGGGAGGCGTCCCGATTTCCGGCAAGAACTACACCCCGAACCTGCATTCCATCGAGTGCCGGATCAATGCCGAAGACCCGTACAACGATTTCAGGCCTTCCCCCGGTAAGATCACCACCCTGCATACCCCGGGCGGCCACGGCGTACGGCTCGACACCCACGTATACAGCGGGTATACCATTCCGCCCAACTACGACTCCATGATTGCCAAACTCATTACCACGGCGCAAACCCGGGAAGAGGCGATCAATAAGATGAAGCGGGCCCTGGACGAGTTCGTTATCGAAGGGGTGAAAACCACCATCCCCTTTCACCGGCAACTCATGGACCACCCCGATTACCTGGCCGGGAACTACACCACCAAGTTCATGGAGAGCTTTGTGATGAAGCCCGAGCCCGAGAACGGCTAGCATATCCCACAGGGGCCCGAAACCCCCGGTCAACGCTATGAACCTGAGCTATTGGGAAATCCGATCCTGGCTGTCTGACCTCGATTTCTGCATAATCGGAAGCGGGATCACCGGTCTTTCCTGCGCGTTGGAATTGCAGCGCCTGCAGCCCGGGGCGCGCATCCTGCTGATCGAGCGGGGAACCTTTCCGCAGGGAGCCAGCACCAAAAATGCCGGCTTTGCCTGCTTCGGCAGCCTTACCGAAATCCTGGAAGACCTTCAGACGCACAGCGAAGAAGAAGTCCGGCAGCTGGTGGCCCGCCGCGTAAACGGCATTGCCCTGCTCCGGGAACGGCTTGGCGACACCGCCCTGGATTTCAGGCAATACGGGGGTTATGAAATTTTCCGGACCGAAGAAGCAGCAGTGCAGGAAGCGGCCCTGGATGAATTGGACCGCGTGAACCGCTTGCTGGAACCCGTTTTCGGCAGGGCCCCCTTTGAATTGCGCGAGAATGTGTTTGGCCTGGCCCGTACGCTGCCCCGCCTGGTGTGCAACCCCATGGAAGGGCAAATCGATACGGGCAGGGCCATGGAGGCTTTGCTGTCGCGGGTTCGCGAAAAACCAATCCAGATACTCAACGGGGTGCAATTCCTGGAATATGAAGATCAGGGCTCGGAGGTGTGGATTCGAACCGACCGGTTTGAATGCCGTTCCCGCAAGCTCTTGCTGGCAACCAATGGCTTTGCCCGCCAGCAGACCGGCCTGGAGGTATTGCCGGCCCGGGCGCAGGTGCTGGTGACTTCCCCGGTCGACGGGCTCCGGATTCGGGGCAGCTTTCACATGGAAGCCGGCTACTACTATTTCCGCAATGTAGGCGACCGCGTTTTGCTGGGCGGGGGCCGCAACCTCGACAAGGCCGGGGAAACCACCGAAATGTTCGGGCAGACGCCCCTTATACAGGGGCGCCTGGAGCAGTTGCTTCGGGAGGTGATCCTGCCCGGAAAACAGGTTTCAATAGCATACCGTTGGAGCGGGATAATGGGGGTGGGCCCCCAGAAAAAGCCTTTACTTCAGAACTTGTCACCCAATGTGAGTTGCGGGGTAAGACTGGGGGGCATGGGGGTTGCCATCGGCAGCCATGTCGGCGCCGAGCTGGCCCATTTGGCAATTGATCAGTCATGAACCGGGAAAAACAGGCTTTATACGATCACTGCTGCGCCTATGCAGCGAAACGGATTCAGTCCCTGCAGACTCAGATTCGGGAGCTGCAGCAAGACCTGCATTCCGAAACCAAGAGCACGGCCGGGGACCAGCACGAGACCGGACGGGCCATGATGCAGCTCGAATTGGAAAGGCTCAGCCATACATTGGACGAAGCGGAACGGCTGGAGGTCGTGCTGAAGCGGATCCCCAGCCCGAAAACCCAGAGCGATCGGGTAATACTGGGAAGCCTGGTGGAATGTGGCGCCTTGCGGTACTACCTGGCCATATCGGCCGGGGCCTGTACTTTCGAGGGGAAAACCAATTACTGCGTATCGGCCGAGAGCCCCGTGGGCCAGCAATTGCTCGGGAAAACCGCGGGCGACACCCTGAAGCTGCCCGCCGGGGAATTCCGCATTACGGCCATACACTGAATGCCAGGAGCCGCCCGGGCGGCTAGATGGGCAGGCGTTTGTTGACGGTTTCCAGTGCCACGTTCAAAAACACCTTATGCCCGGGTTTCAGGGCCGAGGGAGCATTGAAAAAGATTTCCTTTTCCCCTTCGAGCAGCCCCACAACACGGTAGTAACTCCCCATATAGAAAGACTGCTTTACGATCACCTCCATGCCCGATTTGCCCGATGGCTGCAGCTCGTGCGCATAGACTATGATGCGACGGGTGGTTGAGGCGTACGATTTGAGGACCTTGATGGGGATCAGGTTGGCTTCCCCGAGCAGGGAGGCCGTGTAAAACCGGGCCGGATGCTCGTAGATCTCCCGGGTCGGCCTTAGGTCGAGTATCCCCCGGTCTTTGAGCACCATAACCCGCTGGGTAAACGGCAGTACATCGTGGTAATCGTGGGTGGCGCACAGGCAGCTGATCCCTTCCTGCCTGAGGTATTCGAACAGGTTCCGCCTCAGGTAATTCCGCCGGAAGTGGTCTATATGGCTGAAGGGCTCGTCCAGGAGCAGCAATTCGGGCTTCTGGGCCAATACCTTGGCCAGGGCAACCCGTTGCTGCTGGCCGCCGCTGAGGTACCTGACCTGCTTGTTCCGGTACTCCCGCAATTCCATGGTATGCAGGAGCTCTTCGGCACGCCGGTCCGATTCTTCCGGGAAGTGCACCGAGAGGTATTTGCGGATGTTTTCCTCTACGCTGATAAAAGGCATCAGGTCAAAATCCTGGGCCAGGTATTTCATGAAGGGTGCCCCGGGAAGGAGCTGGTAGGCAGGGCCCCTGATCTCGAATTCCTTCCAGCGGATGCTTCCCTGCTCAAAGGGCAGCTCCCCGTACAGGAGCCGCAGCAGCGTGCTTTTGCCGCATCCGCTTTCCCCCATAACGGCCATTACCTCCCCGGTGCCGAGCTCGAAGCCAATGTCTTCCAGCACCGATTCGGTGTCGTAGGCAAAACTAAGACCTTCGACGCGGAGCATGGCAGCAAGACCCGTTTGAAGAATAATGAGCGTGGCGGGAAATCATAAGGGCTATTCTTTAAAGTCCTTGAGCAGGGCCTTGTTGGGCAGGTCTGCATACCCCATGTTGTAAAAAGTGAAGGCAAAGAGGTCGGCGCTTTGCTCAATGATCTTGCTTATAGGGGTGCCTGCGCCATGGCCTGCCTTGGTCTCGATGCGGATCAGCACCGGATTTTGGCCCGCCTGATGTTCCTGAAGGGTGGCAGCAAACTTAAAACTGTGGGCAGGCACCACCCGGTCGTCGTGGTCGGCGGTGGTTACCAGGGTAGCCGGATAGGAAACCCCCGGGCGAATGTTGTGCAGGGGCGAATACCCTTTCAGGTATTCAAACATTTCCGGGCTGTCTTCAGAAGTGCCGTAATCGTAAGACCAGCCGGCCCCGGCGGTAAAAGTGTGATACCTCAGCATATCGAGCACCCCTACGGCGGGGAGGGCCACCTTCATCAGGTCGGGCCGCTGGGTCATCACGGCCCCCACCAGGAGGCCGCCGTTGGAACCGCCCCTTATGGCCAGGAACTCCGGCGAGGTATAGCCTTCCCCGACGCGGTATTCGGCAGCTGCGATAAAATCGTCAAACACATTT
>DATIPV010000472.1:0-10362 GCA_035471525.1 Robiginitalea sp. | reverse complement strand
CTTCTGCCAGGTATCCCTCGCGCTCCAGCACGGCTTCGTTGACCCGGTCGGTCCGCCATTCGGCAAATTGCACGGCCTGTACCCAGTTTACCCCTACCACGGGGTATTCGGCATAAGCCGGGTGGCGCAGGTAGTTGTTGGTCATGGTTTCGTTGAACCCGAGCCGGTTGCGCCACACCAGGGTATCCGGAAGGGCTCCGAGGTAGATGTTTTTGTATTTCGGGTTTTCGGGCGGATAAACCTTCTTGAGGTAGTCCAGATACTCCAGGTACATTACGTTGGTCACCTCGGTCTCGTCCATGTAGAAGGACTGTACGTGCTGGGTGGTCGGGGTATTGTTCCAGTCGTGCATAACGTCATCCTGCAGCTTTCCCTTCGTAAAGGTGCCGCCTTCTACGAATACGAGGCCCGGAGCGGTTTCCTGCTCCTTGAAATCGGTATTGTACTCGAAACCGCCTTCTTTGGCATTGATTTTCCAACCGGTTGCCCGCGAGGTGTTCTTGGAGCTCCCGGAGGACTTCTTGCAACTTTGCATGCCCAGGGAACCGGCGACAACGGCTGCCATCAGAAATGCGCTGATTCGTGTTTGTTTCATCTGTATTTAGGACTTAGGTTCAAAACAGACCCCGCATGAATCGCGGTCTGGAGTAATCAGTAATTAATTGTTTTAATCGCTTTTTGGCATATACAACGGGCAATTTCCCATAATATTTTACGACCTGCCAAAAATTGGCGGCCCCAACCTCCACACGCGTTTCGGTTTCAGGGGCGGTACCATCAATAACGGGGAAAATCGGGTTCTAGTATAGGCGCCGGGCCGCTTTTTGACTTTGGAGCCGCCCCCCGACACCGCGTGGGCGCAGCAGCGGGGAAAGCGGTCCGAAAGGGCCATTTTTGGTATATTTGCCAGGCATGGAGACCTGTGATGCGTCAACATGCCTTACATTATGCCGAAAATGCCTTTCCTTTCACAATAGACGGCGCATTTTTAAGTTATACACACTTATACGGTACGATCGAACTGAAACGGACTAACTTTGCGAATGAACCGATGAAAAAATTCTGGGTACTGATTTTATGGGCCGCCACCGCTACTTCTCAGGCCCAGAGCGGGGAACGGGTAATTACCACGGCCGTTCCATTCCTGACCATTGCCTCCGACGCCCGGTCTTCCGGAATGGGAGACCTGGGGGTGGCTACCAGCACCGACGCCTTTTCCCAGCAGTGGAACCCGGCCAAGTTCGCGTTTGCCGAACGAAAGATGGGCGTTGGGCTGAGCTATACGCCCTATCTGGAAAGCATTATCACCGATATCGCCCTGCTGAATGGCAGCTATTACAACAAAATAAACGAAAGGAGCGCCTTCGCTTTTTCCATCCGGTATTTTACCCTGGGGGAGATTGAGCTCCGCAACACCTTTTCCGAAGACGGCACCCTGGTAAAGCCGAACGAACTGTCGCTCGACGGCTCCTATTCCCTTAAATTGAGCCAGCAGTTTTCCATGGCAGTGGCCGGCCGGTTCATAAGCTCAAACCTGGAGATTCCCGCCCTTGGGAATGCCGTGCAATCGGGCAAATCCTTTGCGGTCGACATAGCCGGGTATTACCGGGGCCCCGAAAAGGCATTCGAAAGTTTTAACGGCCGCTGGCGGGCCGGTTTCAACCTTTCCAACCTGGGCGGCAAGATCCAGTACGACCAGGGAGGCCAGGAAAATTTCCTGCCCACCAACCTGGGCCTGGGCGGGGGCTTTGACTTCATCTTTGATTCCGACAACGTATTGTCCCTTACAGGAGAGTTGAATAAATTGCTGGTTCCCACCCCCCAGGATTTTGACGGTGACGGCGATCTGGACGCGGCCGATAATCAGGAATACCAGAATATCGGTTTCTTCGAAGGGGTCTTTAAATCGTTCGGCGATGCGCCCGACGGCTTTTCGGAAGAACTGAAGGAAATTACCTGGGGGCTGGGGGCCGAATACACCTTCCGGGAACAGTTCATGCTGCGGGGAGGATACTTTAACGAATCGGAGATGAAGGGGTTCCGGAAATTCTTCAGTCTGGGAGCCGGATTCCGCTACAATTCGGTTCAGATCGACCTTTCCTACCTCTTTTCGACAGCCCAGGTGCGCAACCCCCTCGAAAATACGCTGCGCTTCTCCCTGATATTCAATCTGGGCCCCGAATACTACAACGACTGACACAGGCGCTGCCGCGTGCCGGGAGACCTGCCTGACGGCAGGTTTTTTTATGCCGTCGGACCGGAAAATCGTATCTTTTCGCCATGGAGAAACGCCCTGTTGGTTTTGAGCTGCTCATACATCCCTCCGGGGCAGGCCTGCCGGAAGCCGACCGCAGGCTGCTGGATGCTGCGTGGCAGGCGCTGGAGGGGGCCTATGCCCCGTATTCCCGGTTCAGGGTAGGGGCTGCCCTGCGCCTCGACACGGGCGAAACGGTAATCGGCAGCAATCAGGAAAATGCCTCCTTCCCTTCCGGCCTGTGCGCCGAGCGCGTGGCCGTTTTTCAGGCGGGAGCCCGGTTCCCGGGCACCCCCATCCAGACCATCGCCATTGTGGCCCGTTCTGCCGACGGCAGCCTGCAGGTGCCGGCGGCACCCTGCGGAAATTGCCGGCAGGCCATCCTTGAATATGAGAACCGACAGGGCAACCCCATCAGGATACTGCTGCAGGCCGGGCAGGGCGTCATTTACGAGTGCCCTTCCATGGCCGCCCTGCTCCCGCTGGGTTTCGATGGCAGTTACCTCTCCTGAAAGGCCATCCGACAGGCCGTCTGCTTTCGGAAACTCCATTTTTTCCTGTTATATTTAATGTTTATTTTTGCTCTTCCACTTGGAGGGTTGCAGCATCGATGTTGGTTGGCCAATCCCGCTGGTAACAAATTCAGTTAAATCGTTTTGATGAAGAAAATAACGAAAGAAGTATATCTGAAATGGTATGAGGATATGCTTTTCTGGCGGAAGTTTGAAGATAAGCTGGCCGCTGTCTATATCCAGCAAAAGGTGCGCGGCTTCCTGCATTTGTACAACGGGCAGGAGGCGGTTCTGGCCGGTTCGCTCCACGCCATGGACCTGACCAAGGACCGGATGATCACCGCCTACCGGAACCACGTTCAGCCGATCGGGATGGGGGAGGACCCCCGCAGGGTTATGGCCGAGTTGTATGGCAAGGTAACCGGAACCTCCAAAGGAATGGGGGGCTCCATGCACATCTTTTCAAAGGAATACCGGTTTTACGGAGGGCACGGCATCGTCGGGGGGCAGATCCCGCTGGGGGCCGGCCTGGCCTTTGCCGACAAATACTTCGGCCGCGACTCGGTTACCCTCTGCTACATGGGCGACGGGGCCGTGCGGCAGGGAAGCCTGCACGAAACGTTCAACCTGGCCATGCTCTGGCAGCTGCCCGTGGTCTTCATTTGCGAGAACAACGGATATGCCATGGGCACCTCGGTGGCCCGTACCGCTCACACCACGGATATCTGGAAATTGGGCCTGGGCTACGAAATGCCCTGCGGCCCGGTAGACGGGATGGACCCGGTGGCCGTAGCCGAGGAGGTGTACAAGGCCGTAGAAAGGGCCCGCAGCGGCGGCGGCCCCACCTTCCTGGAAATGAAGACCTACCGGTACCGGGGCCATTCCATGTCGGATGCCCAGCACTACCGCACCAAGGAGGAAGTGGAAGAATACAAGAAAATAGACCCCATCACCCAGGCCCTGGAAGTGATCAAGGACAAGAAATACGCCACCGATGCCGAGATCGCCGCGATAGACAAGCGGGTTCGCAAGCTGGTCCAGGAGTGCGAGGAATTTGCCGAAAATTCCGAATACCCGCCGGTGGAACAATTGTACGACGTGGTCTACGAACAGCGCGACTACCCTTTTCTGGCGCATAAATTATAAGATACAGGCAGATGGCAGAAATCATAACGATGCCCCGGCTCAGCGATACCATGGAAGAAGGAACCGTGGCCAAATGGCTGAAGCAGGTGGGAGATAAGGTGGAAGAGGGCGACATTCTCGCCGAGATCGAAACCGACAAGGCCACCATGGAGTTCGAATCGTTCCATACGGGCACCCTGTTGCATATCGGGATACAGGAAGGCGACGGCGCCCCGGTGGATGCCCTGCTGGCCATCATAGGCGAAAAAGGGGAAGACATATCGGCCCTGCTCGACGGTAAAAAGGATGCTGCCCCCGCCGCCGCCCCGGCTGAGGAAAAGGCAGTCCCGGCCGTGGCCGCTGCCCCGAGCCAGGCGAAAGCCGCCATCCCCGCAGGGGTGGAGATCGTGCGCATGCCCCGCCTGAGCGACACCATGGAAGAGGGTACGGTGGCCACCTGGATCAAGAAGGTGGGCGATACCGTGTCGGAAGGCGACATCCTCGCCGAGATCGAGACCGACAAGGCCACCATGGAATTTGAGTCGTTTTATTCCGGTACCCTGTTGCACATAGGGATACAGGAAGGCGAATCGGCTCCTGTGGACGCCGTTCTGGCCGTTATTGGCCCCAAGGGCACCGATGTGCAGGCCGTGCTGAGCGATGCCCCGGGGGCAGAAACCCCGCAGCCCGCCGAACCGGCCCCTTCCGGCGCGCCCTCCCAGGAGGCGCCCCCGGCTCCCGAAGCACCTATTGTTTCAGAGCCTGGCGCCCGCCTGTTCGTCTCGCCCCTGGCCCGGAAGATGGCCGAGGAGAAAGGGATCGACCTGCGGCAGGTGGCCGGTAGCGGCGACCAGGGCCGCATCGTGAAACGCGATATCGAGAATTTTACGCCGGCAGCCAAACCCGCCGTAACTGCCGCCCCTGCCCCTGCACAGCCCCAGCCAATGGCCCCGGCAGGCGTAGAAGCTGTCGAGGAGGTCAAGAACTCCCAGATGCGAAAGGTAATCGCCAAACGCCTGGGCGAATCCAAATTCACCGCGCCCCATTACTACCTCACCATCGAAGTCGATATGGAGCATGCCATGGGGTCCCGGGCACGCATCAATGAACTGCCCGACACCAAGGTTTCCTTCAACGACATGGTGGTCAAGGCCTGTGCCATGGCCCTTAAAAAACACCCGCAGGTCAACACCAGCTGGAACGGGGATACCACCCGCTACAACCGGCATGTGCACATAGGCGTGGCCGTTGCCGTGGAAGACGGCCTGGTGGTGCCGGTGTTGAGATTCACAGACCAGATGAGCCTCACCCAGATCGGGGAGGCGGTAAAGGACCTGGCCGGTAGGGCCCGTTCGAAAAAGCTGACCCCCGCCGAGATGGAGGGCAGCACCTTTACGGTCTCCAACCTGGGGATGTTCGGTATTTTGGAGTTTACATCCATCATCAACCAGCCCAATTCGGCCATCCTGTCGGTGGGCGCCATCGTGGAAAAACCCGTGGTGAAGGATGGACAGATCGTCGTGGGGCACACCATGACCATTACCCTGGCCTGCGACCACCGCACGGTCGACGGGGCCACGGGAGCCCATTTCCTCCAAACCCTGCGCGCCTATCTGGAACACCCGGTAACCATGCTCGCTTAGATGACTATCCGGTGGACAACCCGCCAGACGGGCCTGGCCCGTTTTGCCTTTTCGGGCAGCGTGTTGCTCCTGCTCCTCGGCGCCTGCGGGTCTTCCCGCCAGCGGCCCTGCCAGCCCGAAGACGCCGCCCGGTTCAGCGATTCCAGCCGCATGGAGGAAATCGTGGGATTCCTGGCCTCCGATGAACTCGGCGGACGCAACACCGGGACCGTTGGGGCGGAACTGGCAGCTTCCTACCTGGAAAACCGGCTGAGGCAATACGGGATCGCTCCCTACTTCGGCTCGTATCGGGACACCCTTTCCAACGTCGGGGAGACGGCTTACAATGTCGTCGGGTTCATTCCCGGCAGCGATCCGCAGCTCGCCCGCGAATTTGTGGTGCTGGGGGCCCATTACGACCATATTGGCCGGGTGGCGCCGGTGGCGGCCGACAGCATTGCCAACGGGGCCAACGACAATGCCACGGGCACGGCCACGGTGCTGGAACTGGCCCGTTATTTTTCGGGTTGCCGGGCCCCGTCGCGCAGCCTGCTGATCGTCTTTTTCGGGGCGGAGGAACGGGGCCTGCTGGGCAGCGTGCACCTGGCGGCCAAGTTAAAAGAACAGGGGTTTCTGCTGAACGCCATGCTGAACTTTGAAATGACAGGCGTACCCATGGCGGGCAGGGAATACCAGGTTTACCTGACCGGGTTCGGGAAAAGCAACCTGGCCGAAGTGGCCAATGGATTTGCCTCGGAAAACCTGGTGGGCCTGCTCCCGGAAGCCCTGGAATACAATCTTTTCCAGCGCTCCGACAACTATTCCTTCTTCAACGAGTTCCGGGTGCCGGCCCACACCTTTTCGACCTTTGATTTTTCAAATTACGGCTATTACCACCTGCCGGGAGACGAGGCCTCCCGGATGGACTACGGCCATATGTCGGCCCTGCTGAACAAGCTCATTCCGGTGGTACAGGGCATAGCCAATGCCCCCGCCGGAACCCTAAAACTGAACTGATGGCCCGAATCGTTGTTACTGGGACCAGCCGGGGAATCGGCTACGAATTGGTAAAATGGCTGGCGGCCGGGGGCCACAGCGTCCTGGCCCTGTCGCGCAACCCCGAACCGGTCGGGGCCCTGGGGTTGGCAAAGGTTACGGCCCTGGCTTTCGATATCACCGACCCGGCGGCTTCCGACCGGGCCGCCCAGTGGATTGGCTCCGAATGGGGCCGGGCCGATGTACTGGTGCACAACGCGGGCAGCCTGGTGAACAAACCCTTCCGCGAAACCCGGTCCGACGATTTCGAATCGGTATATCGGGTAAACGTCTTTGGCGTCGCCACCCTTACACGTGCCCTGCTGCCGGTGCTCGACCCTGCCGGCCACGTGCTGGTCATAAGCTCCATGGGCGGCATACAGGGGAGTGCCAAATTTCCGGGGCTGGCCGCTTACAGCTCCAGCAAGGGGGCGGTAATCACGCTCACCGAATTACTGGCCGAGGAATACAAGGAAACCGGCCCGGCCTTTAACGCCCTGGCCCTGGGGGCCGTACAGACCGAAATGCTCGAGGAGGCCTTTCCGGGCTATCAGGCCCCGGTTACAGCCTCTGAAATGGCGGCGCATATCGGGCAATTCGCCCTTACCGGCCATGCCTATTACAACGGGAAAGTACTGCAGGTTAGCCGCACTACTCCCTGATTTCGGCTATTTTGCGGAATTTGTAGATGCAGGGCTCCACACAGGGGTAGTAAAGCACGAGGTTCCCCTCTTCCAGGCGTCCCTGAATACTGTTGAGTATGCTTTCCCGGCACGAGATCAGGATTTCCTGCGCGGCAATGCGGGAGAAAGACCCGCTGAGCTTTTCGCCATCTTCGAATACCCGGCAAACGTCGTAATTGGCCTCATAGGTATTGTCTGGGTTCAGGGTGAGCTGGAACCCGGCATCGCTCGGCCGGAATTCCCCGCTTCCGTCTCCCGGGTCGAAAAGCACCTCGGTTAGGAGCCAGGTGCCTTCCAGCACGTTCTGGTTGAGGCGGTCGTCCGGGTCTTTCTGGCAGGCAGGCAGGGCCAGGGCAGCGAAGAGCAGCAGAAGGAGCTTTTTCATCCCGGCAAGATACGGGAATCTGCGGAGTTGCACCCGCCCTGTGCCCATAAATGGACCCGGATCGGGAAAACAGCGCGGATTGCCTACCTTTACACGCATGAATGAGGTTCTTGCGAGATACCTGCCGGAACGGGCCGTAGACCCCTGTCTGGAGCTCATCCAGTCGAACGGCGTACACTTGAAGATCGTGCGCCAGCGCATTACCAGGCACGGCGATTACCGCCGGCTGCCGTCCGGGGGGCACCAGATCACGGTAAATGCCATGTCGAACCGCTACCGGTTCCTGATAACCCTGGTACACGAGGTAGCCCACCTGGTGGCATTTGAAAAATACGGCAGGCGCATAAAACCGCACGGCGCCGAGTGGAAACATACCTTCCAGCGGCTGATGCTGCCCATGCTGCGGCCCGAGATCTTCCCCGACCGGCTGTTGCCGGTTCTGGCCCGCCACTTCAAAAACCCGAAGGCCAGCAGCAGCACCGATACCGCCTTGTCCCTGGCCCTCAAGTTTTATGACGCCCGGGAGCCCGAGGGCTGCCATGTATATGAAATCCCGGAAGGGAGCTTGTTTCGCCTGTACAACGGCCGAATTTTCCGAAAGGGTCCCTGCCAAATAAAACGCTACCAATGCATAGAAGTTGCTACCGGAAAATTGTATCTTTTCCAGCCTCATGCCGAAGTAGAATTACTCGCTGAAAACTGAACACATGAATTCCCATTACTACGCCGTTCTCATGGCGGGGGGGGTGGGCTCCCGGTTCTGGCCGGTGAGCACCCGGTCTTACCCCAAGCAGTTCCACGACCTGCTGGGCAGCGGCCGGTCCTTGCTGCAGCAAACCTTTCTGCGCCTGACGCGCTTTATTCCCCCCGGCAATATTCTGGTGCTGACCAATGCCGATTACCGCGACCTGGTGCTGGGGCAATTGCCCGAAATCGGGGCCGAGCAGGTGGTAACCGAGCCGGCCATGCGCAACACGGCGCCCTGTATCCTATACGCTGCGATGAAGATCCGCAAAATGGACCCCGACGCCTGCATGGTGGTGGCCCCCAGCGACCATTGGATCGAGGATGAGGCCGCCTTTGCGGGCGACGTGATACGCTGTTTTGAAACGGCTTCCAAATCGGCTGCCCTGTGCACCCTGGGCATTCAGCCCACCTTCCCGAACACGGGTTTTGGTTATATCGAATTCGACCGGGGGGCCAAAGAGCCCTCGGGTCTCAAAAAAGTCGCGCAATTCCGGGAAAAGCCCGACTACCAGACGGCCAGGACTTTCCTGGAACAGGGCAATTTCCTGTGGAATGCCGGGATCTTTGCCTGGAGTGTCGCGAGTATCGTGGAAGCCTTTGAGCGCTATCAGCCAGAACAGCACGCCTTGTTCGCCGCCGGCCTTGGGCTGTACAACACCCCGGGAGAAGCGGCCTTCATAGCCGAAAACTACGCCCGCGCCGCCAATATTTCCATCGATTACGCCATAATGGAGCACTCCGACCAGGTATACGTGCTGCCGGCTTCCTTTGACTGGAACGACCTGGGCACCTGGGGCTCCCTCTACGACAAAATGGACAAAGACCCGCAGGGCAACGCCGGGGCAGGCGAAACGGTACTCCTGGATCAGTGCCAGGGGAATATGGTGCGCCTGCCCAAGGGCAAGATCGGGGTTTTGGAAGGACTCCACGACTTTATCGTGGTAGATACCGGCGATGTGCTGCTGGTAGTGCCCCGAAGCCGGGAGCAGGAAATCAAACAATGGGTGGCCCGCGTGCGGGACGCTTTCGGGCCGCAATACACCTAGTCTATGCAAGAATATGAGCAATCCATGAGCAAGGATCCAGGACGGGGGGAAACCCCGGACCATGGGGATGATGTAAGGCGCGATTTCAAGGGCCTTTTGGGCAGTGTGCGCGGATTCCTGACCGAGACCCTCGATATCCGCAACAATACAGATCAGCAGTCGGCCAGCGAAGCCATTGTGGCCGACATCCCTTTCAAGGGACACACCTCCTGGATCCTGGTCTGCTCCATCTTTATCGCCTCTGTCGGGCTCAATGCGAACTCGACTGCGGTGGTAATCGGCGCCATGTTGATTTCGCCCCTTATGGGCCCCATTTTGGGGATTGGGTTGTCGATAGCCACCAATGATATCGATACGCTGAAGCGCGCCCTGAAGAACTTTGCCATTATGGTGGTGCTCAGCGTGCTAACGGCCTACCTTTTTTTCGAGCTGTTCCCGCTCCGGGACGAGTCTTCCGAATTGCTGGCCCGCACCGCCCCGGATATCCGGGATGTGCTCATCGCCTTTTTCGGCGGCATGGCCCTGGTAATCGCCCGCACCAAAAAGGGAACCATCGCCAGCGTAATTTTCGGGGTGGCCATCGCCACAGCCCTTATGCCCCCGCTCTGCACAGTGGGCTTCGGGCTGGCCATCAGCAACTGGGAATACGCCGCCGGGGCCATGTACCTGTTTACCATCAACGCCATTTTCATAGCACTGGCCACCTTCCTGGTCCTCAAGATCCTTCGCTTTAAGATGGTGCGCTATGCAAATTCGCGCAAACGGCGCCTTATTTCCCGGGTCGCATCCCTGATAGCGGTGCTGGTTATGATCCCGGCCAGCCTTACTTTCTACAAAGTCTTCCAGGAGTCGCGCTTTCGCAGCCAGGCGCAGGAGTTTATCCGCGAGACCATAGCAACCTATCAGTTTCCGGGCAATGGGCGGTTTATGTCGAACCTGTCCCAGATCGAATA
>DATIPV010000471.1:0-4862 GCA_035471525.1 Robiginitalea sp. | reverse complement strand
AAAGGGTAAGGCTCAGTCGGCCAGCTGGAAATCGATGGTGGATACCACCCGGACGATTTTGATCTGAGGCGTATTCACGTCCCGGTCGCTGATGGTGAACAGGCCCTGTCGCGCCACCCGGATCTCCCCTACCTGCGAATTGGAATCGCGCGCGAACTTGTCGGCTACTTCCCGGGCATTCCGGGTAGCCTCTTCGATCATCCCGGGCTTCAGCCCGTTCAGGCCCGTAAAAATATATTCGATGGGCTGCCACTCGTTTTTCGACCCGAACAGGATACCCGCCGACAGCAATTGCAGGGATTCGGCCAGGGCTTTTTGCAGTTTGGGAATGTCGCTGGTGCGCACGGTGAATTCCGATTTGGCCAGGTAGCGGTATGCGCCGTACTGGGAGCTGTTGTTGTAGATGTTTGCCTGGGCATCGGCAATGTTGAGCAAGCCCCGGGTTACCTCTTCGGCCGAGAAGCCCCGGTCTGCGAAGAATTTATACACGATTTCGTTCTGGCGTTCTATCTGCTGCCGAAGGGTCTGCAGATCGTTTCCGGTCAGGACGATGTTTACGGGCCATACGGCCAGGTCGGCAGGCACTTCCCGTTCCGATAGCCCTTTGACCGATACGAAACGGTCGAATTTCTTTCCCTTCAGAAAGGTGTCTCCAATAAAATATCCTGCCACGGCCAGGCCTACGGCTACGATAAGGGCGGGGAGTAGTTGTGCGTTTTTCATATGCAATTCCAGGATTTAGATTTCAAGTGTTTCGGCAGGTCGCAGTACCTTACTAAAGATACGTAAACGCACCCTGGGGCGGACGTCATTCCTGCAGTTCCGGATATGCGACCGGATCGCTTACCTCAGGCACGTTGCCCGGATATTCGCGGCCCCGGAGCCTTGTAACGGTGTACGCCTCCAGTTCCTGCTCGGGGTAGGGCCGGATCAGCCCTTCCAGTTCCCCTCGATCGCGGTCGTCGCGCAGCGGCTGCAGCCACTGGTCGGCCATTTCATCCGGGAGGATAAGCGGCATGCGCGGCCCCGCCAATTTCGGGTTGTTGTGGATGCGGGCCAAAAGGGAGTTTCCCTCCGTGGTCACTATGGAAAAGGTGGTAAGGGGCTCTCCCCCGGCAGGGTTTTTCCAGTCGCTGTACAGGCCGGCCAGGGCCATCGGCTGCCCGTCCCTGCGGCGGATGAAATAGGGATAGGTATGCCCCCCTTTGTGGTGATGTTCGTAAAAGCCGTCTACATAGAGCAGGCAGCGGTTGCTTCTCGCCGCCTGCCGGAAGGAGGGCTTATCGAAAATGGTTTCGCCCCGGGCATTCAGGGTCTGGTTCCAGAGCTTTTTCTGCTGTTCGGCATCGCGCACCCAGTGCGGCACCAGCCCCCAGGTGGCAACGGTGGGGAAATCTGGCCCGTCGTCGGTATAGACCAGCACCCGGGGATGGCTAAACCCCGAAGCGTGGAACAACGGCAGGTCGGTATAGGGCAGCAGTTCTTCCCGGATCTGCGCCGCAGCGTCTTCGTCGCCCCTTCGCAGCGCCCGCTGAAGCTGTGCTTCCAGGCTGGCTTTTATATCGTAACACATGAGTCGGGTACTGTTTTGGGGCAACCCCGCCCCCCAGTTTCAAAATACTGTCTTTATCTGCAGGAAACAAGCGGTCGACCGGATCAGTCCAGCAAAAATTTAACCTGCACGCTGGCTTCTACCCTGATTTTCTGGAATTCGCCTTCAATGGGCTCATAGCTGCCCTGGTCTGCGGCCGATTTGGAGAATTCCACCATGCGCGGGGCGCCGGCCATGGGGTAATAATTGCCCGAATCGGAAATGTAGACCGCTTTGCCCAGCGACTGACCGATGGCATCGGTCATGGTAGTTGCCTGGAGTTTTGCCTTGCGCATGGCCTGGGCCTTTAGCGACATTTGCAGGGTGTCCAGGGCGGCGTATTCGGTGCGGTTGAGGCGCACGTTGGCAATTCCGAGCTTTTCCAGCTCGAAGAGCACGCGTCCGGCCATGGCGGCGTCGTATACCAGTAATTCGAAAGCCTTGTCTTTGAGAACTTCCTGCCCGCGCAAAAAGTATTTCCTGAAATCACTGGACAGATCGGAGACCGCCAGTTGCTTTTCCAGATCGATGCCGATGGCCTTCAGGCGGGCAGCCATGCTCTGTTCCAGCTCCTCCAAGGTAACCCGGCCCTTGCTGTCGCCCTCCTGAAGGAGAATGCCCAGGTAAATACGATCCGGGATTACCAGCGTATCGGCCTGGGCCGAAGTTTCCAGGTAGCCCTGGTCGAGGAAGTTTTTGCTCTGTGCCTGCGCCCCAAAGGCAAGCAACAGGCAGCTGACGAGTAGAAGGTTTTTTTTCATGGCGAAAATTAGGTGTTTCGTTACGGTTTACCTGGGTGCAGGTATCATGCCAAAGGTAATGCAGGCCCCCGAATTCCATCACGCCCCTGCGCGAAAGCTGCATCCCGCTGAGGCAAGGCGGCTTCCGGCTTATGCAGCCTTACAGCCCCCGATGGGCAGCGGGTCTGGTCGGGGTCTGGGACTAAGGCCCATCGGCGGCTTCGGTGGCCGTATTTTCCACGGATAACACGGGTACGCGGATGAGCTCCAGGGTGGCCGAAGCCAGCTGTACTTTCCCATCGGTCTGCTGTATGGCCAGACCGATCTGTTCGTTAAGCCGGTGCTTGGTGGAGCGCCGTTTCCGGTAGTCCACGATATACCGCAAATTGAAACGGACCCAGTTGTCGGTCAGCGAAATGGCCAGGGTGGTGTCTACCTCCGCATTTTCGATATAGTATTTATGCACGACCTCCTTACATTGCCTGCGCGACTGGGCCACATATTCCGATAGTTCTTCCGAAGCAACTTTCAGGAAGATCTGCTTGGCCAGGTCCAGATCCGAGCCGTACCGCACGGGCAGGTCGAATTCGTCCCAGATAAAGGGGAAGTCGTGGGAGTAATTGTAGACCGGGCCCCGGAAGACGAAGGCGTTGCTGAGCTTCACGATGCGGCCCGAGTAATTGTCGCTGCTCACCCATTGCCCGATTTCCATCATGGTGGTATAGAGGCTGTTGATGTCGATTACATCCCCTTTAATCCCGTTGATTTCGATCCGTTCGCCGGGCCTGTAAACGTTTATGATATAAATGAATACCGAGCCCGCCAGGCTCAGGATCAGTTCCTGCAAGGTTATGGTGATTCCGGCCGTGAGCAGCCCCACGGCCAGGGCAAAATCCTTGATATTGCCCGTAAAGTATGAGATGGTGACCAGAAACAGGATCAGGACCCCGAAAAGTTCCACCCCTTTCTGGGAACGGTAGCGCATACTGGGTTCCTCGACCCGCCTCCGAACCCAGCGGCGCAGGTAGATCATCAGCAGCAAAACCAGGGCCACCCACAAGAGATAGCGAATCAGGGAGGCTGTGGTAGGGTTCGCCTCCATCCATTGACGGATGAATTCCAGAGATTGCATAACAGGCGCGATTGTCGGTTAGCAATGCTGAAGTTATAAATACCTGGTTCCTGCGGAAATGACATTGGTTAGGCACGGTAAAAAGATGTTTTCCGTGCCTTAACTATGCCGGAAATGCGGGAATTTTGCAGGGCCGGGGCGTATTTTGGACACGGGGGGGCGCCCCCTGATTCTGCCGCGGATGCACCTTACACGTGCTGATCGATCAAGAGGATATTCCCGTCCGGGTCCTTTACCACAAAACTGCCGGGGCCGGCCGTTTCCTTCAGGGATTCCTGCAGGGTTTCCACCCCGGCCTGCCTGAGCTGCCGGTGAATTTCCCGCACATCATCGAATTCAGGCACCTTGCGGGCCTGCTGATCCCATCCCGGATTGAAGGTGAGGATGTTCCCTTCGAACATCCCCTGGAACAGGCCTATCAGGGCATGCCCGTTTTTCATGATCAGATACTGCTGTTGGTGGCTTCCCGCAAAGATCTCGAATCCGAGCTTTTCGTAAAAGGATTGCGACACAGACAGGTCTTTGACCGCCAGGCTCATGGAGAATGCTCCCAGTTTCATGCTACAGGTATTAAGGTCTCAGACTAAAGATACTGAAAATCAAAATCCTTTCCGGTATGGGGCGGGATCAAAGCATGCGGGCCAGGAGCTCTTTCATCAGCTTGGCAGCCAGGTAGGCCGTGGTGTCGCCCTGGTCCTGGTCGGGATTGTACTCCACCAGGTCTGCGCCGACCACTTCCCCCTCCAGTCGCTGCAACATCGAAATCACGTCCCGGGCCGTCAGCCCTCCCGGCTCCCGGTGCGAGACGCCCGGGGCAAAGGCGGGGTCGAGGGCATCCAGGTCCAGGGAGATGTAAACGGGATTGGCAAAGCGCAGGGGCATGGCCAAATCCAGGCCGGCCATGGGATGAACCTCCACCCCAAACCGGAGTGCCTGCTCCTGCTGGTGGGGGTTCAGGGTGCGGATGCCCACCTGCACCAGGCGGTCGGCCAGCCGGTCTTCCATAATGCGCGCAAAGGGACAGGCATGGGAATACGGATCCCCCTCATATCGCTGGTACAAATCCGGATGGGCGTCGATATGCAAAATATCCAGCGCCGGGAATTTTTCCCGGTACGCCCTTAAGATGGGATAGGTGATGGAGTGGTCGCCCCCCAGGGTGAAAAGCTTCCGGCTCCCGGCCAGGTGCTGCCGCGTCAGGGTGGTGATGTCGAAATACCCGGCGGGTTCGAAATCGCCCAGGTCCCAGTCCCCAAGGCGTCCGAGGTCTGTCAGGCCTTCTGAAAACAGATTCATCGCGCCGGAGTGCAGGGCCTTCCGGATGAGGGCAGGGGCCCTGGCCGCCCCGCGCAGGAAAGAGGATTTTTCATCGAAGCAAATGCCCCTGATCAGCAAGTCG
>DATIPV010000470.1:0-2514 GCA_035471525.1 Robiginitalea sp. | reverse complement strand
GTAATGCGCCCCGATAATGCCGCACTCCAGCCCTCCGTGGCTGGCCACCACGCGCGGCTCAGCCCCGAACAAGGCGCGGTACCGCTCCTGCAGCAGTCGCAGGGCGGCCGACGATTTGTTGGGTTGCCAGCCCGGGTAGTCTCCCGCGGTGGCCGTCTGGTACCCGGCCAGGGAAAAGACAGATTCAAGGGTTCGAACCAGGTCGGCTTTCCGGCTCTCCCGCGAGGAGCGGGTCAGGCAGCCTATCTGCACCCTGCCCTCCTGCACCCGGAAAAGGGCCAGGTTGTTCGATGTTTCGGTCTGCCCCGGAAAGGCATAGCTCATATAGGCCGCCCCGTTGGGTACGGCGCACAGGCAGCGCAGCAGGCCGAGCTGTTCGGCCTCGGGCATGCCTGCGGCGGGGCAATCGGCCGATTCCAGTCTTATTTGCATGTGCGGCTCTACCGGCCTGAATTCTTCCCGTAAAGCGGCCTGTTCCCTGTCAAAGGCGGCCTCAAAGGCTTTCCGGGCACCCGGGTCCAGGGCGATAAGGGCCTCGGACTCCCGGGGGATGGCATTGCGCAGGTTGCCGCCCGAAGCCGCGGCGATCCGGAAGGGGGTCGATGCCCAACAGGCGTACAGGAGCCGTGCCAGCAGCTTGTTGGCATTTGCCAGCCCTTTGTGGATGTCCATCCCGCTGTGGCCGCCCTGCAGACCGCCCACCCGGATGCGCAGGCCCTCCCACCCGGCAGGCAGGTTGTCGGGCTGGTAGCTGCCGGTTGCAGTTACGTCAACGCCACCGGCACAGCCCACATCGAGTTCGTCGTCTTCTTCCGTGTCGAGGTTCAGCAAAATATGGCCGCGCAGCCAATCCGTGGAAAGCGCTTTGGCCCCGCTCATGCCCGTTTCCTCGTCTATCGTGAAAAGGGCCTCCAGGGGCGGGTGCTCCAGGTCGCGGGACTCCAGCACAGCCATGATGGCCGCCACCCCCAGGCCGTTGTCGGCTCCCAGGGTGGTGCCCCGGGCCCGCACCCAATCGCCGTCGATATACATGTCGATGCCCTGGGTCTCAAAATCGAAGGAGGTGGCTTCGTTTTTCTGATGAACCATGTCGAGATGGGCCTGCAATACCACGGCCTTGTAATGCTCGCGCCCCGGGCTGGCCGGTTTGCGGATCAGTACATTGCCCACTGCATCGGAGCGGGTTTCCAGCCCCAATCCCCGGCCAAAATCCTGTATGAACGCGGTAATTTTTTCCTCGCGTTTAGACGGACGGGGCACGGCATTCAGGGCGGCGAAGTTCTTCCAGATTTCAACGGGCTGCAGGCGGGCGACGGATTCGGACATGCGTAACGGTTTTGAGGGCAAAAATACGGATTGGCCGGCTTCCCTGCTGCCAAAATGGTTATTTTTGGTGCCATGCGCTCCCGGATCAAAATTCTGCTGGCCCTTTCCCTCCCCGTGCAGTGGCTGCTGCTGAGCTGGGCAGCCGCAAGGCCCGAATGGGTGGAACAGTGGTACAGCAGGGGTTTGTACCCTTGGCTTTCGGGTTTTTTCAGGTTCCTGTACGGCTGGATCCCCTTCTCTGTAGGCGACCTGCTCTATTTTGCCCTCGGGCTGCTGGCCCTGTGGTACCTGGTCCGGTATGGCTACCGGATCCGCACGCATTTCTGGGCCTTTTTGAGAGATGTGCTGGCTGTCCTGGCCGTATTGCATCTGACTTTTTACCTCTTGTGGGGGCTGAACTACTTCCGCCAACCGCTGAGCGCACCCCTGGGACTCGATGAATCGTACACCGAGGCAGAGCTTTTGGCCCTCTCCGGCGAGTTGGTGCAGGAGGCCAATGCCCTGCAGGCCCATCTGGCGGGCGATACCGTCAGCCCGGTTCGGCTGCCCTATTCCCGTCGCGACATCCTGCTCAAAACCGAAGCGGCCTACGAACTGCTTTCCGAAGGCCATGCCTTGTTTCGCTACGAGCAGCCCAGCCTGAAAGCGTCCCTGTTCAGCACCCTCTTGTCCTATATGGGCTACGGGGGCTACCTGAATCCGTTTACAGGCGAGGCCCAGGTGAATGACCGCTTGCCCATTTTCCAGTTCCCGGCGGTATGCGGGCACGAAGTAGGACACCAACTGGGGTATTCGGCAGAGAACGAAACCAATTTCATCGGCTACCTGGCCACCCGGGAGCATCCCGACCCCTATTTCCGGTATTCGGCGGCCACCTTTGCCCTGAGCTACTGCCTGGCCGAGGTAAACCGGCGCGATTCCCTGGCCCGGAAAGAACTCACCCGGGCCATTAACCCGGGGGTACGGGCCAACTACGCCGAGGTAAAGGAATTCTGGGAACACTACCAAAACCCCCTGGAGCCTGTCTTCAAGGCCCTCTTTAACCGGTACCTGGAAGTAAACCGGCAGAAAGACGGCATTGCCAGCTATAACCGGATTGTCTCGCTGCTGGTAGCCTACCGGCGAAAGGAAGGAGTAGCCGGCACGGGGCCCGACCGGGAAAAAGCCCTGCAGCTGGTTACCGGCAAT
>DATIPV010000469.1:0-2312 GCA_035471525.1 Robiginitalea sp. | reverse complement strand
AAGTGGGGCAGGACGATTTCGTCCTGGGCGGAAACCTGATCCTGGACCTTCCAAAGATCGGATGGCTGCAGGGGGGTTACGACAGTTTCTACGGGGCCTCGGCCGGTGTTGGCTTTAACCTGAACCGACGGCTTTCTATAGGATATACCATGGAAAAGGGACTTTCCAGCACCTTCGACAACTTCGGGGTAACGCACGAAATTTCCTTTGCCTATTCCTTCACCCCCAATCTTACCGAAGACCGCGTAATGCTCGAGGCTGACTACGAAGAATCGCTGGCAGAACAGGACGTTGAAAAGGAAACGGAGGTTCAAACGGATAAGGATACCGAAATCGCCGAGCTCAAGCGGAGGCTGGCCGAGAACGACGCCATTCTGGCAGAGCTCATGTTCCGCCAGGATTCCCTGGAAAACAACCGTCAGCGCGACCTGGAGAACCGGTTCGAGATGGTGATGCGGATGGTGCGCCAGGAAACCGGCGGCAACCGGCCCGACCTCGAAGACAAGGCGCGGCAGGTCTATTACCTGAACAACGACCAAAAGGCCCTGGCTGCAAACGACCAGGCAAATGAACCTATTGGTATAAAAGAGGGAGTCGAAGCGCCCGCCCCCCAAAAAACGGCCGTTAAAAAAGAGGTGCTGCCGGCGGAAACCAAGCTGGCGGCCCGCCAGCCCGAGCCGGCTGAAGAAGCAGAGGCGCGCGCGGTTAAACGCGATGCTGTGGCGCAGGCCGAGGTTCCGGCTACGCAGCCGGTACAGCGCCGGCAGTTCCGCGACCTGCAGGACGTGCAGGACGGGTACTATGTGGTCGCCAATGTGTACAGAGGCTCCGTATACCTAAACAAGTTTATGGACAGGCTCAGCGCCGAAGGGCTCCAGCCCGACTTTATAGACAACCCCAACAACGGGCTGAAATATGTGTATCTGCAGCGCTTTGACAGCTGGCAGGATGCCGAAAAGGCGGTCCGCTCCCAGCTCAACGGCTCGTATTCGGGCGAACTCTGGGTAATGAACGTCGCCAACCGTTACAGCAACGAGGCCTACGCTGCCAATGCTGAAAAGATAAAGGACACAGCCTCCCGGTACGAAGCGGATGTGCTGCGTAAAAATGTGGTGGAGCGCGACAAAGTGGCTGCTCCCCGGACCGAAAACCAGCCCGGCTATGTGGATGGGACCGGCTCAGGATATTATATCATCGTCAATGTATTTGCCAACCCCGGGAATGCCGCCCGCTTTATAAAGCATCTTAATTCCCTGGGGCTGAGCGCCAGTTATTTCGTAAACCCGCAGAACAATTACCGCTACGTGTATCTGAAGCGGCACGAAACCTGGAACAGCGCCCTGATCTCTTACTACTCAAAAATCAACGACACGTATGATGAAAAGATGTGGATTATGCGTGTGACACCAAACTTAATCGCCTAGATGAGACCCAACAAACTGAAGAGGCTGCTGCAGGCCGGCTTACTGCTTTTCGCGGTTGCTGGTTTTTCCCAGGAATACAACTCCTTCGATGCCCGCTATCAGAATAACCTGAAAGGCGACCTAACCTTTATTGCTAATAACATCCTTAACCGGGAAACCAATAGCCGCAATCCGGAGGACGCTTACAACGCTACAGGAAACTCGTCTCAATACAACGACTACCTGAACATGCAGTATATAGACGTGGATTCCGACCCGAGCACCTTCAGTTCGAGCTCGGCCACGTTTGCCTATCCAGACCCTGCCTGTAACCTGATCCGCTACGCGGGACTCTACTGGTCGGCCACTTATCCGAGTGCCCAGGCCGGGCAACCGGTGGGCACCAACCGGCAAAGCGATTTCAACCGGGTTAAATTCCAGGTTCCGGGAGGTTCGTATGTGGATATCACCGCCGACGAGATTATCTATGACGGCTTTACAAGTGCCGACAACTCCATGCGGCAGAACAGCCCCTATGCCTGCTATGCCGACGTGACGGCGCTGGTGACGGCCCTGGCCGACCCTCAGGGAGATTACACCGTGGCCAACGTCAGGGCCGTAACCGGCTCGCTTTCGCCCGGGGGCGGGGCCTCCGCAGGATGGACCCTGGTGATCGTCTATGAAAATCCCACCCTGAGCGGGAAGCTTATCACCACCTTTGACGGCTTTGCCCGTGTAAACAGCGCCAATCCGGTGGTAGACATTGACTACAACGGCTTTAACACCATTCCGGTCGGGCCTGTGCGCGCCGACATCGGGGTTGCCGCCCTGGAAGGGGATAACCGCATAACAGGAGACCAGCTGAGCCTTCGCGCAGCCAGCAATCCGTCCTTTACAACCCTGAGCGAT
>DATIPV010000468.1:0-4398 GCA_035471525.1 Robiginitalea sp. | reverse complement strand
ATTCACCATTTCAGACAGTTCTTCCCTTCCCGCCAGCAGAATGGCGCGGCTATTGGCCAGCGCAGCCCTGGCAATTGCCTTGCGCGGCAGGCTATCGAGCTGGTTTTGCAGGGCTTCCTGTACCAATTCCGAAAATCCGGGGGTGTCTGTGAGCAGCAATACCTGGCTGTCGGGGCCGTGTTCGGCCTGGCTCAGCAAATCTGCAGCCACAAAGGCCGGGGAGGCCGTATCATCGGCCACCGCAAGCAGCTCGCTTGGCCCGGCCGGCATGTCTATGGCCACTCCGAGCCGCGTAGCCCATTGTTTGGCCTGGGTTACATATTGATTCCCCGGCCCGAAAATCTTGTAGACCCCCGGCACGCTCTCCGTGCCAAACGTCAGGGCGGCGATGGCCTGGGCGCCCCCTATCCGGCAAACCCGGGTAACCCCGCAGCGCAGGGCGGCGTAGCAGATGGCAGGATGCAGCAGCCCGTCCTGGTCCGGAGGGGAACAAAGCACGATTTCCTGGCATCCGGCGAGTTGGGCCGGAATGGCCAGCATCAGCACCGTGGAAAACAACGGGGCAGAACCTCCCGGTATATAGATGCCGACCTTGCTTATAGGATGCTTGGATTGCCAGCAGCGCACCCCGGGGCTTGTTTCCACCTCCAATCCGGGGGTTCGCTGGGCCCGGTGGAAGGCTTTGATGTTCGCATAGGCCAAATCCATGGCTTCCCGCAAGGGAGCCTCGATCTCCGAGGCTCTTTCTTTCAGTTCCGCTGCGCTGAGGCAGACCTGGGGCGGCACCACCTTGTCGAACTTCCGGGTGTATTCCAGAAGGGCTTTATCCCCCCGGTCGCGAACTGCCGCGAACACTTCTTCCAACAGTGTTTCCATGGCTTCAGCGTCGGCCTGGGGCCGCTTCAGCAGGGAATCCCAGGCGCGTCTGTCTGGGTATGCAACCAATTCCATATTCTCAAAGTCTGAGCGTTATATAACCATTTTTTCTATCGGGCAGACCAAAATGCCTTCTGCCCCGGCTTTTTTAACCCGGTCCAGGACTTCCCAGAAACGGTCGTTCCCGATTACCGTATGAACCGAACTCCAGCCTGCCTCGGCCAGGGGCAGCACGGTGGGGCTGCGCATGCCCGGCAGCAAGGCGATAATTTCAGGCAGCCGGTCGTTCGGCGCATTCATCAGCACGTATTTGAATTTCCGGGCCTTGAGCACCGACCGGATCCGGAATTGCAGCTGGTCCAGAATCTCCTCCTGCCCGGGTGCGATTCTGGGAGAGACGGCCAGCACGGCTTCGCTGTGGAGCAACACTTCCACTTCTTTCAGGTTGTTCTGGAACAGGGTGCTTCCGCTGGAAACAATATCGCAGACAGCGTCTGCCAGGCCAATATTCGGGGCAATCTCCACAGAGCCGCTGATGATGTGGAGTTCTGCCGAAAGGCCATTTTTATCCAGGAACTGCCTCACCGTATTAGGATACGAGGTGGCGATCTTTTTCCCGTCCAGATCGCGGAGCGAGCCGTAGGGTTTGGACTTGGGAAGGGCCAGGGAAACACGGCACTTGGAGAATCCCAATTTCTCGGCTACCCTGAGGTCGGCACCTTTTTCCGCCAGCACGTTTTCCCCGATAATGGCCAGGTCTACCACCCCGTCGCGCAGGTACTGCGGAATGTCCCCGTTTCGA
Organism: Robiginitalea sp.; assembly: GCA_035471525.1. Taxonomy (GTDB): domain Bacteria; phylum Bacteroidota; class Bacteroidia; order Flavobacteriales; family Flavobacteriaceae; genus Robiginitalea. Next base: position 2,720 of record DATIPV010000468.1, on the reverse strand, counting down.
AGGAAAAATACCTCGAGCGGAAAATCGCGCGCCACGGCCTTGAGCTGGTCGCGCCCATTGTCTATGGATATGCCGCAATCTTTCAGGATCTTCAGGGAATCCTCATTCAGACGGCCGCTCTTCTGTATGGCAATTTTAATATTTTCCATGGTGCATACCTTGGTTTTCAGACAATAAAAAAACCCGCTCGATTGCTCAAACGGGTTCAGATTATGGGTTTATCACAACATACATCCCTACCTCGCCTGAGCGCAAGTGACGAAATGATGGTGTGTGTGGAATGACTTCATTACGCGGTAAATGTAAGTCAAAGATTTTAAACCCAAAAGTGCGTGTTTAATTATTTCCGAGGATCAGGGGCAGGCCGCTATCACCGGATCCCACCACCACCACTTTGGCGTTGGGAGACTCAGCGAGTTTCAGGGTGGCCTCTATTCCCTTGTCCTGTAATATCTTATCGGTCAGGGAAGCGCTCAAAATCCGGTTCGCATCGGCCTTTCCCTGTGCTTCGATCCGCTGCCGTTCGGCCTCCTTCTCAGCGCTAATCAGGCGGAACTCGTACTCGAGCGATTCCTGTTCCTGCCGTAGTTTGCGTTCGATGGCTTCCTTGATGGTTTCCGGAAGGGTCACATCGCGCACCAGGATTTCATTGAGCTGGATGAATTGGTCATCCACGATATTCATGGTTTCCTGAAAGATTTCCTTCTGAATGGCATCGCGCTTGGTGGAATACAATTGCTCCGGGGTATAGCGTCCCACCACCGACCGGGCCGCGGAACGGATCGCCGGCAGCAGTATCCTGTCTTTGTACTGCTCGCTCTTCTCCTGGTGCAGTCTCCCGAGGTCATTGTACTTGGGCTGGAACCAGGCCGAGGCATCGAGCTGTATGTCCAGCCCGTTGCTGGAAAGCACTTTCATTTTTTCGAATATTTCCTGCTGGCGTACTTCGTAGATAAACACCTTGTTCCACGGAGCGACCAGGTGAAAGCCTTCCCCCAGCGGCGGCTCATCTGTAACCACCCCGTCGGAGAAGGTCCGGTACAATACTCCGGCCTCCCCGGAGCCGATGGTGACCGCCGATTTTGAAATCAGGATAATCAAAAGAATGAAGCCGATAACGGCGGGCAGTGCAATTCTGGGTAATCTGTCCATGGATGTAGATTTAATTAGAGAGCGCCTTGGTATTTCCGTATGAACCACTCGGCACTGAGGGCTAAAACAATAAGCCCCAATAGCCAGCGGTAATCGATTAAAGATACAACATTCCGGCGGTTTTTCTGAATGGGCCGGTAGCGGTCCGAAAGCAACAGGCTGTCTTTCAGCTCTTGCAGGTTTTGGGGAAAGTATAGGGTTCCGCCGGTAGCAGAGGCCAGCCGGCGCAGTTTTGCCGCATCGGTTCCCGGTTGCTGCGCTTCCAGGTCGAAACCTTGCAGGCTTAACTGCCCGGATCGGCTAAACCCGGTGCCCTCCTCGGTAACCGTAAAATGATAGGTGCCGGCCGGCAGATCGGCCAGGTCTGTTTCAAAATAGCCGGGCCGAAGGGACATGGGAACCGCAAGAAGCTCGGTGCCGATGCTGTCGGTTACCTGCAGCAGCAGCCGGGCCTCCGGGTCGAAAACATACGACTCGTCAAAAAAACGGGCCCGCAGCTGGGCTTCGGTACGGCCCTCATAGATGGGCTGGTAATCCAGGGTTAGCCTGCCGCTGCCGCCGTCGCCGGAAAGAAAAAGCCAAATTTTGCTCCAAAGTGCGTCAAAATGCTCATAATTGCCTGCTTCCCTGTACTCCTGCATCCTCCACTTCCAAATGCCCTGCCCCAAAAGTAGGCCTTCACGTCTTTCCCCCCTGATCAGGACCAGCAAGGGCTCGCCCAGGGAAATGCCCCTGATGCGCTGCCCTAGCAGGGTTTGATGGTCCTGGAAGAGCTGAACAGAACCCAGCTGCCCATCCAGGGGCGGGTACCCCGTAACCTGCCAGGAGGCAACGTCAAAATAGTCAAAAGCTGCATTGAGCTCGGGCAATAATTCTTCCGGCGGACCCGGTTCGGAAAACTGGAAGCTGCGTTGTACCTGGTTCAGGAACCCCCAATTGGCCTGAGGGCCCGCAATGGTAAAGATGGGCACCCGACTGCCCTCCAGGGCCTGGTACAAAGCCCGGTAGCTCGCATCCGGCTCATAGAGGATAAACAGGTTGGCTTCATAGGCGCCTGCGGCTGCATCTTCCGGGCTTAACTGCCTGAATTCCCGTTGCTGATTCGATTCTATACTCCTCTTCAGGGCGCCGATATCCGGGTGGGTCTTCCGGCTGACCAGGCCGATTCGCATGCGCTCGTCCACCACCTCAAGGCCCGTCTGTTTGGAGTTATTCGCTGTATTCCGCTCCCCCGCAAGCGGTGTGAGGGTGGCCCGGAGCCGGCGCAGGCCTATCGCCCTGGCGCGCAGCATCAGCTCCACGCGCCCCGAGCTGCCGCCGGCCTGTAAGGCCACCACCTGCCTGTAAACCTCCTGGCCGTTGTCAAACAACCGGAGTTCTCCCTCAGCGGCCTGCTCCCCCGAATAGGTATAAAGGACCTCCACCGGGTACTGGTTTCCGAGAAAGGCATAGCGGTTGCAATTGATCCGGTCGACGCGCAAATCCCTGTAGCGGGTAGTATCGCCCAGGGCAACGGGGAAAACAGGCAGGGAAAGGGTGGCATCGTCTGCATAGGGCCTTCCGGTATT
>DATIPV010000467.1:0-3480 GCA_035471525.1 Robiginitalea sp. | reverse complement strand
GGCCCTGGCCAAGGAAAACCTGGAGTTTGTGGAAAAATACGACCTGTCCTCCCTGAAGGTCCTGGGTTCGGTGGGGGAACCCATCAACGAGGAGGCCTGGCACTGGTACAACAACAACGTGGGGAAGAACCACTGCCCGATTGTCGATACCTGGTGGCAGACCGAAACAGGGGGGATCATGATCAGCCCGATCCCCTTTGTGACCCCCACCACGCCCACCTTCGCCACCCTCCCCTTCATCGGGATACAACCGGCTCTGATGGACGACACCGGGCAGGAGATCCGGGGCAACCAGGTAAGCGGCCGCCTCTGCATCAAATTTCCCTGGCCCTCCATGGCCCGCACCATCTGGGGCGACCACGAGCGGTACCGCGACACCTATTTTTCGACCTTTGAAGACAAGTATTTCACGGGCGACGGCGCCCTGCGGGATGCCGTCGGGTATTACCGCATCACGGGCCGGGTAGACGACGTAATCATCGTTTCGGGCCATAACCTGGGCACGGCGCCCATCGAGGACTCCATCAACGAACACCCGGCCGTGGCCGAATCGGCCATTGTGGGCTTCCCCCACGAGGTGAAGGGGAATGCCCTCTACGGTTTTGTGATCCTCAAGGAGACCGGCGAAGACCGCAACCGGGAAAACCTTTTCAAGGAAATCAACCAGCAGATCACCGAACATATCGGCCCAATCGCCAAACTCGACAAGATCCAGTTTGTCTCTGGCCTGCCGAAGACCCGGAGCGGCAAGATCATGCGCCGCATATTGCGGAAGATCGCCTGTGGCGACACCCGCGACCTGGGCGACATCAGCACCCTGCTCAACCCGGAAGTGGTACAGGAGATTATCGACAACGCACAGGACTAGAGCAGCTGCGCCAACTGGAAACGCACCAGGATTAGCTGCTGCAGTTCCCGGGTAACCCGCACGCAGCGCCGCAGTTCGCTGCGTTCCCAGCGGCTCAGTGAAGCCAGTTCGAGGTAACGGCCAGACCCGTTTTGTCCCCACGCGGCCCGGACACGCAGCCCGGAGAGGAAAGCGTACGCCACGGCTGCGGTTCGGAAGAGCTCCGCATTCCGGGGTTCCGATGCAGCCAGGGCTGTGAAGCGCTCCGCCGTATTCTTCGGATCGTCCAGGCCCGAAGGCAAAATCAGCAACCGGGCGATATCTGCCAGCGGCATCAGCATGCGGGCTTTCAGGTCGAATAGGCCCTTGTGCTCCCCGGCGCGTTCCCGCCTGAATCGTCCCAGCATCCCCAGGGGTTTGGGGGTTTTAAAGGCGTCTACCCCCAGGTAGTTCAAAAACACGGGTTTGGGCAGCAGGTGTTCCCGAATTGAGGCGGCCAGTACCTGTTCCAGCTGAGGCGGCCCATAAAGGCTCCGGAAGTCGAAGAAGATGGTGCTGTGCAGCAGGCCCGACGGGTCGGGAGTGTCTATCCACCGGCCGAATAACGCCTGCCATTCCGAGGCAGACAGGCACCACTGCGGGTTGCCGGCCATCATCCCGGCCGGGCACCTGGCAAACCCCAGCTCCTCCAAACCGGCATTTACCTGAGTGGCCAGCCGCACAAAGCCGGCGCGGACCTTTTCTTTCTCCGGCTCAGGGACATCGGCGAATATCAGGGCATTGTCCTGGTCGGTAGGGACCAGCTGCTCGCCCCGGCCCTGGCTGCCCAGGGCCAGCCAGGCGAAGGACACACCTTCGGGCAGTGCCGCCTGCTCGCTTGCCCAGTCGATTATCCGAAAGGTCAGGGCGTCGTGCAGGGCGGTAAGTATACCGGCGGCATGGGTTACCGGAAGGCCCTGCTCCAGATATTCCCGGCCCAGGCCTGTAGCCTTTTTGCGCGCTTCCACCAGATGGGGCAAGGCATCGGCTTCCCGGATTTCCTGCATAATTCCGGCAGGGCTTCTGCCGCGGGTTACCAGCAAATCGCGCTGGGATACCACGCCCACGGCCCGACTGTCGGGGCTCCCATTTTCGGTGATAACCAGGTGGGAGATATTATGGCGGAGCATGCTGGCCAGGGCCTGGGCCGTATGAATCCCCGCGTGGGCGGTAATTACGGGGGCAGACATGAATTGTCTCACGGGGGTCGAAACAGCATTCGCGCCCCCGGCGGCGGCCCGCCTGAGATCTTTGTCGGTGAGAATGCCTTCGGGCCTTCCGTCGCGGCATATTAGAATAGATCCGGCGCTGCGCTGCTGCATCTGCCGGGCCGCCTCCTGCAAGGTCAGTTCCGGTCCGCAGCAGAGGGGGTCCTCGGAATGCGCGGCAAGCTGCAGCTCGAATCCGTCTGGTAGTTCTCGTGGCATGCGCTCCGGTTTCCCATAAAGATAGGAAAAGCCGGCCTTCCGGCCTTGGCCTGCTTTCCTTTCGAAAATTAGGGCGAAAAAGGGCATAATCGTATATTTGCCCCGCTTTGCAAACCCAAAACCGGTCGCGTAGCTCAGCTGGATAGAGCATCTGCCTTCTAAGCAGACGGTCGGGGGTTCGAGTCCCTCCGCGATCACTTAAAGCGCATAGCCCCGCAACTATAGTTGCGGGGCTTTTGCTTTCCTGCAGAGCCGCCAAGCTGGCTTGAGCGGATCGCAGGGAAAGCAAAAGCCGCAGGGCCAGTCGGCCTTGCGGGCCATGCATTTTCAGGCGGGACCGCAATGGGCCCACGCGCGCAGCGCGTAATCCCTCGCGGAGGGACGCGTTGTTCAAGGTTCAAAGGGGATTGCTCTCAGGATCACGGGGGCAGCGCGTAATCCTGGAGTGGGCAGGGGTGACGCTGATTACGCCTCAAAAGCGTTTATCCCGAAGGAGAGGTCAGAAATAGAGTATATTTAGTAGTGCCAAACGAGTTGTGCTTCATTATGACCAGCCAATAGCCCATGATCCACTTGTTTAGAATCATGAGACAGCGATTGCTTTCTGAAAACAAATTCAGCAAGTATCTGATGTATGCCATTGGAGAAATTGTACTGGTGGTGATCGGAATTTTAATCGCCTTACAAATCAACAATGCCAATGAACTCAGGAAAGAAAGAATTGCAGAAATCAAAATGCTCCATAATTTCAAAAAAAGTATAACGGAAGATTTGTTAAGTACTGAGGATTTCATCAATCGTTTCGAACAGGCCGATGAATCCATATATTTGATATTAACACACATGGAAAATGATTTGAATTATCACGATTCCCTGCAATATCATTTCAGATATACAACAGCTCTATGGTCGCCAAAGATCAATCAGGAATATTTTGAACGCACCACTTCTTCAGATTTCAATATAATTACCAACGATAGCTTAAAGAACGAGCTACTGGACTACTACTCATTTGCCAAGAGAACCTTTGATGTACGAATGAATCGTTACGCGGTTTTGATGGATGATGCGAGCAGAAATGTGTTCAATTCCCGATTCAATGCTTTTTGGAATAACACCTGGAACGACCCGGACTATCCCGAAAGCACTGCCAGAGATATGAAACCG
>DATIPV010000466.1:0-2087 GCA_035471525.1 Robiginitalea sp. | reverse complement strand
CTTTTCGATGAGGCGAAGAACCTGTTCGCTTTGGCTCAGGCTTTGTTTCAATGTATTTTGAAAAACTGTGCGTACCATGAAAATTTCGTTGATTTCGGTTAAAAAGCGTTTGTCGCTTTTAATTCTTTGGAGGTCGTAAGGCACCATTTTATTCGTCATATCCGTTTTATAGAGATAGTCTTTCCACCAGCCCACATCGCTCAGGTAAAGGCTGTTGGCGAAATTGAGATCTGTAAGGACCATACCGTACGTTACTTCAAACAAATTCAAAATTTGGTCCTTCAGAATTTCATTACCCAGAATGGCAAATCCGGTACTCTTGAGCGACTCATAGCCATCGGAGTTAAGCCGGAACAGGAAGGTGCCGCTCCTGACGGCTTCGCCAATATGGGCATAGAATTCTGAATCAGGACGATCGCCGGATATCAGGTAGATTCTTATGGCATTGGCGGAAAAATTGATGGAATCTATCGTATGGATAGCCTCCTGAATCAAATCATTGTTGCGGAGGATATTGTCTTGGATATCGTGGAGTACGACAACTCCCAGCTTCTGCTCTTTCCGTTCTTCGTTCCAGTTGTTGATCTGCAATGCGATCAGGATGCCAATAACCACCAGCAGGATCTCCCCGAGGGCGTATAGCAGGTATTTCCTGAATTTGCTTTCAGCTAACAGGGATTGCCTGATTCGACGAAAGAATTTGAGCATACCGTGGATCCTTGGGAGGTTTTTTCCAAGGTACGGAAAATAAATGCTCGATATCAGGCCCTGAAATAACGGGTCCAGGTTCTTGCCAGGGAGTGTACAGCGACTGCCGGGCCCCCTTTTTCGCGGGCGGGGCCCTCTCCCCACATGGGGCATTGGCTTGCGGCCCGGGAAACCGGCAAAAGCCAGTGCTGTCCGTTTCCACAGGATTGGCCGGTATCGGCGGGAGTATTTTAACACGCAATATTTAGCAGGAACCTATACTAATCAGCACTTTACGCTGTTATGTATTCGTACGACGCTCAAATTCCAGAATTAATTTATATTAGCGGCTTATGCAGCGTATCAGACTCCTTGCGGCATTAACGGTACTTGCCGCTTCGTTTGCGGTACTGGCCCTGTGCGGGGGCCAGCCGGTTACCCGGGCCGGTTCTGATGATGCGGCCATTTCGGAGAAGGCTCCTGCCAAATCCCCTTATGACCTGGCCGTATTGGCCCGATACCGGCGGCAGCGACAGGCTTTGACGGCCGCTGTACAGGCCTATTTTGACAAGGCCATTGCCTCCGGCGAGATCGTCGGGGCCGGGGTGAGCATCGTGCAGGGAGATTCAATACTCTTGTCGGCTGGGTACGGTTCCAGGAACCGGCTTGCGGATGATCGGGTAGACGGCCAAACCATCTTCAGGCTCGGATCCCTGTCCAAGGGATTTACCGGCATACTGGCGGCCGGATTGGTAGCCGAGGGCAAATTGGACTGGACCGACAGGGTAGTCGATTATTTGCCCGATTTTCGGCTTGGGAATGCCACCAACACAGAGCAGATAACGCTGGCCCACCTGTTATCGCATTCCAGCGGCGCGCCCTACCACAGTTTTACGAATCTCATTGAAGGGGGCATGCCCCTTCCCGAGATCGCCGGGCATTTCCGGGAGGTTTCCCCTGTAAGTGCCCCGGGTTCCATGTACAGTTATCAGAACGCCCTGTTTGCGCTTTCCGGTGAGATGATGCGGGCCGTAACGGGCCAGGATATCGACCAGATGCTGGAAGAAAGGTTTTTCAAGCCCCTGGGAATGGCCACCGCGGTAACGGATTTTGAATCGCTCGCCCAGGCCGAAAACGTGGCCCTGCCCCATGTGAAATGGCGGAAGGGGTGGAAGCCGAAAAAACTCAACCACAGCTATTACAACGCTGTTGCGGCCGGCGGCATCAACGCCAGCTCCATGGATATGGCCCGCTGGATGCGCTTCCTGCTCGGGCATAACCCGGAGATCATGAGCAAAACGGCATTGAGCCGGGCCTTTGAACCTGCTATTCAAATTAAGGGGCGCGCCAAATACTACCACCGCTGGCGCGGGCATGTGGCCTCCTACTACGGCTTTGGG
>DATIPV010000465.1:0-1700 GCA_035471525.1 Robiginitalea sp. | reverse complement strand
CTAAACAGCAAGGCCATAAGCAGCCTCAATTTGCAATGTACACGGTTGGCAGGGGGGGTACAATGATCGCAGTCAGTCCGTTTGCCGACCCGGACGGCCGCCCGGGCCGCCCGGGCGTGTATTTTTATAAATAGCTGAAATAGAAATACATACATATAAAAACGAAAAACCCTTCCGGCCCCTTTCCCAGGCGCCTGCCTGATACAGATCAGTTAGGGGCTTCTGTCCCTTTTGTACTTTGACTGGCTCAAACGGGTCCGGCTTTTACCGGGCCGGCAAGGCTACAGGTTATGCTCTCCGAAAACGCCCTGGAAATACTCACGGCCCGCTATTTCCGCAGAGGCCCCGACGGGCAGGTTGCCGAAGATGCCGATGGCCTTTTCAGGCGGGTGGCCCGGGCGGTTTCGGCGGGGGAGGAGCACGGGCGCGCGGGCTGGGAAGAACGGTTCTTCACGGCCATGCGGCAGCTGGAATTCCTCCCGAATTCGCCCACCCTTATGAATGCCGGGCTCCCAGACGGCCAGTTGAGTGCCTGTTTCGTGCTCCCGGTGCCCGACCGGCTCGAGGAAATTTTCGGGGCATTGACCAGCACGGCCCTCATCCACCAAAGCGGCGGGGGCACCGGGTTCAATTTTTCCAGGCTCCGCCCGAGGGGCGACCGGGTCGGGGGCGGGCAGGGAACGGCCTCGGGTCCCGTGGGCTTCATCCGCGTCTTCGATGCGGCCACCGAACAGATCAAGCAGGGCGGCCGGCGCCGGGGGGCCAATATGGGGATCCTCAATGCCGACCATCCCGACATCCTGGAATTCATCCGGGCCAAGCACCCACACGGGAGCCTGCACAATTTCAACCTGTCGGTGGGCCTGACCGACCGCTTCCTGCAGGCCCTTGAAAAAGAGGAGGGCTGGGAATTGGTCAACCCCCGCAGCGGGAAGCCCGCCGGCCGGCTGCCGGCCAGAGAGGTCTGGGATGCCATCTGCCAGGAGGCCTGGCACAGCGGAGACCCCGGCCTGATCTTCCTCGACGCCGTTAACAGGGGCAACCCCCTGCCCGGCCTGGGGCCGCTGCAGGCCACCAACCCCTGCGGGGAATTGCCCCTGCTGCCGTACGAAAGCTGTAACCTGGGCTCGGTAAACCTGATGCGCATGCTCAGGCCGAACGGGTCGGGGCAAGAGGGTTTCGATTGGGAAAAACTCAGGGATAGCGTAAAACTGGGCATCCGCTTCCTCGACGACGTTATAGCGGTAAACCATTTTATTCTGCCCGAAACCGAACGCATTACCCGGGCCAACCGGAAGGTGGGCCTGGGGGTGATGGGGTGGGGTCAGGCGCTGATCCGACTCGGGCTGCCCTATGCCTCGGAGGAGGCCGTGCAGCTGGCGCGGCGGGTGATGTCCTTTATCCGGGACGCCAGTTACGAAGCCTCGGCTGGCCTGGCCGCGGAGCGCGGCACCTTCCCGAACTGGCGGCAGAGTGTGCATTTCCCGGCCCGGCCCATGCGCCATGCCAGTTGCAACAGCATAGCCCCTACGGGGAGCATCTCCATACTGGCGGGCACCTCCTATTCCATTGAGCCGCTCTACGCGCTGGCCTTCAGGCGGGTGGGGGTGCTGTCGGGGCGGGAACAGCTCGAAACAGACCCGGTGGCCCGGGAGGCGCTCGGGCAGCTGGGCTACTGGACGCCTCAGACCGAGCAGGCG
>DATIPV010000464.1:0-2459 GCA_035471525.1 Robiginitalea sp. | reverse complement strand
GGAATTGTTTCTTGAGGGAATACCGAAAGCGGTCCTTGTACTCCCTGTAGCGGGAAGGCCCCACCTCAAAGTGGACCGGGAAGACCAGGTTGTCCATCCGGAATTTGGATTTGTCGAGCTCATATTCGAATTCCTGCAGGGTGGTCTCTCCGCCGTCTGCAACGAAGTACTGGTTGTTCTCAGGCTTGAGCCCATTGAACTGGAAGGAAAAGCCGTAATGCAGGCGCAGCCAGTTGGAATGCTGGAAAACGCGGGTACGCCAGGCCCACCCCATCTCGAAAAACCGGCTGCCCGCCAGCTTGTAGGGCGATTCTTCCAGCGACTGCCCCTTGGACAGGGCATTGTTGAAGCCCACCGCCACAACCAGGTCGGAATAGGTGCGCCGGTCGCGGGGCGGCGACCTGTGGTGGCCATGCCAGACCACCCAGGGATCTTCGTTAACGCGTATCCGGATGTCTGCCGATTCAGAGTCTTCCGCATAGGCGCGCCGGCTGCCCAATACGTCTCCCTCGTTGCGCTCCAGCAGGGCGATCTCCCGATCGATCATGTCCATCCGGTCCTGGATGTTGAGGGCCCGCTTCCGGGCGGCTTCCTCCTTGAGGGTCCGGGCTTCCCCTTCGGTCAGCTCTCCATCCCGCTCCCGCGTCTCAATGCTGCGGATCTCGTCCTTCAGGGCTTCCTTTTCCTGGGTTTCGACCTGCTCGCGCAGGGTTTTGAGTTCTTCGATCCTTTTCTGGTAGGCCTCCTGCGCACTCAGGCTTTGAAGGCAGCAGAGCAGGGCCAGGGGCACAAAAAATCTGGTTAAAATGTTCATGATTTTGTATTTATGATTGATGAATAAACCCTTCCCGGACCTGCCGCGGACAGCCGTCAGAGCGGGGGGATGGCTTTGCTACTCGTTGCGCGATGCCACGGCGGTCCGCACCCGGTTGAATCCCGTTTTCAGCTTCTCGAGAATCTGTTCACGGAAGGTCTGCTCCAGCTCCTCCTCTGCGTCGGAAAGCAGGGCCATGGCATCCACATCGGTGCGGTCTGCCGCGTACTGATCGCGCGCAATATCTTCCTGTGCCTGGCGGAGCAAAGATGCAACAGCCTGATCGGTTACAGGCTGCTTCTGCCCTTCCATTCCCGCCACGGCAGCCAGCACGGAATTGAGCCCGGCGTCGATGCGGGCGCCCAGGCCCGTCGTATCGGGGGCAAAGGCGGCCTTCTCTTCCGGGGCCAAAGGTGCGACCTCGGCGAGGGCTTTGCCCGACGGTTGTATCGACCCGGCCACCCGGGCTGCTCCCGGGGTGGAAATCGCGCTTTCGCCAGCTACCTCTAACGGCAGGCGCTCTGCAGGACTGTCTGCCCCTGGCGGGGTTGCCTCTGTGGGTCGGGATGGATTGGCTACCACCTGGTCGGCTGCAGGAACGTCTGCGCCGGGAAGCAGCAGGCGCAGCCCGAGCAGCAGCAGCAGGCTGGCAGCTGCCAGATAAATCCAGCCGGCCCGGCGCCGTTTTGCGGGTTTCTGAACAGCATCCAGACGATTGGCTATCTTCTCCCAACTGTCTGGGGAAGGGCGAATCTCCCGTCTGAGGAGGACCTCTTTCAATTGGTCTTCAAGCTTTTTGGGTGTCATAGCGACGGTAGTTTTGTTGTTGGGCCAATTCCTGCAAGGCTTTGCGGGCCTTGTGGAGCTGGGTTTTGGATGTGTTTTCCGAAATGCCCAGCAATTCGGCAATTTCCGGGTGTTTGTACCCTTCCACCGCGTGGAGGTAGAAGACCATGCGATATCCTTCGGGCAGGGCTTCGATCCAGGATTCGATCTGGCCCAGCAGCAGGAAGTCGGAAGGCTCCGGGGTGCGGAGGTGGGGCTCCGGCAGGTGTTCCTCAAAAACAACAAACTGCCGCTGTCTCAGAAAATCGATTGCCTCGCGCACCATAATCCGGCGCACCCAGCCCTCAAAACTGCCCTCGTGCCGAAAACTGCCCAAATGCTGGAAAACCTTCACAAAACCGTCGATCATCACGTCTTCCGCATAATGGGTATCGCGGATATACCGTCGGCAAACGGCCAGCATTCTGGGGGCCAACTGTTCGTAAAGCGCGCGCTGCGCTTCCCGGTCGCCTCCGGAGGCCTTTTGAAGCAGGGCTTTTTGATGGCTGAACAGGGAAATGATCTTCACGGGTTCATTCGGGTTTCTACAGGTATGACGCAATTTGGCGGGAAAGGGTTGCCTGCCCTCCTTTCTTTTTTTTACGAAATTACAAGAACCTTGCCGAACCCGCCCGAAGAGGCGGCGATCAGGATGAAGGGGAAATGCGGGCGATGCGGGTATCTTGTTCCCGGGGGGCGGGGGAAAGCCCGTTTATTGGCTTTCTCATTTGCTCAATCGAAAATTCCTTACGTCGCAAATCCGGAAACCGCCTCCAGACCTTCAATAAGTCAGGGTATTGTAGCCGTTGGCCTGCAATTG
>DATIPV010000463.1:0-2779 GCA_035471525.1 Robiginitalea sp. | reverse complement strand
CACGCCTCTTTTCTGGTTCCTGCTCCTGCTGGGCTTCACAATCGCCCTTACAGCCGTTGACTTCCGCTACGGATGGCGCAGCCGATGGCTCGATGCCTTCCTGTTTATGGGCACGGGGCTGGCGGGCCTGGTCATGCTTTTCCTGTGGTTCCTGACAGACCACAGCACCACCGCCTGGAATGCCAACCTCCTCTGGGCCCTTCCCACCCATGCGGGCCTGGCCCTTTACGCCTTAGGCAAGCCTGCGCCCGACACCTTGAAACGCTACCTGTACCTGGCCCTGGCCCTGCTGGGGGCCTGCCCCCTGATCTGGCTCTTCGGGATACAGGGGTTCTCGCCGCCAATCGTAGTGCTCTGGGCGGCCCTGGCCCTGCGTTACGCCTACCTGATCCGCTATCTAAAATCCCGGCAGTGAACCTCCTCAGCGCCGAGAACCTGACCAAATCCTACGGGGAGCGCGAATTGTTTTCCGGGCTCACCTTCGGCATCAACCAGGGGCAAAAGGTGGCACTGATCGCGCGCAATGGCACCGGCAAGAGCACCCTGCTCAACATGCTGGCCGGGAAGGACGCTCCCGACACGGGACAGGTAACCTACCGCAGGGGGCTTCGGATGGCCTACCTGGAACAGGATCCCATACTCGAGCCCGACCAGACCGTGGCAGAAACCCTGTATGCCTCCGAGAACGAGCTGGTGCGGATCGTAGGCCGGTACGAGGCCGCCCTTTTGCACCCCGAGGATGCCGCCGGCTATCAGCGGGCCTTTGAGGCCATGGAACGGGCCGGGGCCTGGGACCTGGAAACCCGCTTCAACCAGATCTTGTCGCGCCTTCAGCTGAACGATCCTCAGGCGCCCGTCCGCACCCTTTCGGGCGGGCAGCGCCGGAGGCTGGCCCTGGCCCACTGCCTGATCGAAGAGCCCGAGCTGCTGCTGCTCGACGAACCCACCAACCACCTGGACCTGGAAATGATCGAGTGGCTGGAAGCCTATTTCGCCGGGCAGCCCATTAGCCTGCTCATGGTAACCCACGACCGCTATTTCCTGGACCGGGTCTGCAACCAGATCCTGGAGCTGGAGGCGGGAAGCCTCAGCTCCTATCAGGGCGGATACCGGGATTACCTGCGGGAAAAAGAGGCCCGGGAGGCCGTGGCAGCCACTACCGCCCGCAAGACCCAGGCCCTGTATAGCAAGGAACTGGAATGGATGCGACGGCAGCCCAAGGCCCGGACCACCAAGTCGAAGTCGCGGATCGAAGACTTCGAGGCCCTTAAAAATAAGGTGTTGCAGCGCAGGCAACAGCGCGAAATGGAGCTGGAGATCAATATGGAGCGCCTGGGTACCAAGGTGGTGGAATTGCACCGGGTCTCCAAGCGCTATGGCGACCGCACCCTGTTCGAGGGCTTTTCCTATTCCTTTAAGCGGGGGGAACGGGTAGGCCTCATAGGGCCCAACGGCAGCGGAAAAACCACCCTGCTGGAACTGGTGGCCGGCGGGGTTCAGCCCGATGCCGGTAAGGTGGTGCACGGGGAAACCCTTAAAATGGGCTACTACACCCAGGCCGGCTTTCAGGCCGACCCGGGGATGAAGGTGATAGACGCGGTACGCGCTTTCGGGGATTACATCCCGCTGAAAAAGGGCCGCCAGCTGAGTGCCCAGCAACTGCTGGAGCGCTTTTTGTTCGACCGGAGCGCCCAGTACGACTATATCGAGAAACTCAGCGGGGGCGAGCGAAAACGGCTCTTCCTCTGCACGGTGCTCATCCAGAACCCCAACTTCCTGATCCTGGACGAGCCCACCAACGACCTGGACATCTTTACCCTGAGCGTCCTGGAAGACTTCCTGCTCGATTTTCCCGGCACCCTGCTCATCGTATCGCACGACCGGTACTTCATGGACAAGATTACCGACCACCTTTTTGTCTTCGACGGGCGGGGCGGCATCCGCGACTTTCCCGGGAACTATACCGATTACAGGTTGTACGGGCCCGATGATTCCCCGGGTGCGGATTCCATTGAGGCCCCGTCTGCCTCCCCCGCAAGCCCGCAAATCAAATCGGGAGCCCGACGGGGAAAGCGCACGTACGCCCAGCAGCGCGAATACGAAACCCTGGAAGCCGATATTGCCCGGCTCGAGTCGCGCAAAACCGAGCTTGAAGCCACACTTGCCGATCCGGAGCACCCGGGGGAACAACTCGACCAGACGGCCCGCGAGCTGGCCGGCCTGCTGGCAGAGCTGGAAACAAAAACCGAGCGGTGGTTCGAGCTGGCAGGCATCGAGGAAGACCTCTGAATTGGCCCGGCATAGTATCTTTGCCAGTAAATTATCCGGCTATGTCAAGCGCATTGTGGTTCTGGTTCCGCTCCCGCAACCGGCACGGGGTGCATTCCCCTTTCGTGTACGATTTTCTGGAGCGAAGCCTGTACGCCCGGAAACGCCCCGGATGCAGCCCGGAACAGCAATTGCTGCTGGCTGTTTCCGAGCACTTCGCCCCGGTGCGGGTGGGGGCATCGCCCTCCGCTTCCGATTATGCCGGGTGGCTGAAGCCCCACCTGCCCGAAGCCCTTTGGGGATCGCCCCCGTACGACCTCTATATTGCCGACCGTCCCGCAGCGGAGCTGGAATCTCAGCTGGCAGACGACCGTTTGTGGCACAACGAATCGGTGATCTTTGTGGGGGGCCTGCGCAGCGGTACTGAGGCCCGCCGGGCCTGGAAGCGGCTGTGCGCCCTTCCCCGCTTACGGGTTAGCCTGGAGACGTACCGGGCCGGTTTGCTCTTCTT
>DATIPV010000462.1:0-1518 GCA_035471525.1 Robiginitalea sp. | reverse complement strand
AGCTGGAGAAGCTTTTCGATTCGCGCGTGTACCTGGAGGCCAGTTTGCTGGCCAAGGCCATCCACAGCATTGCCAACTCCCTTTTGTTCGTTGACGTGCTTACCTACCACCGCTTCCTGCAGGGAGAGCCCGATCCCCGCGCCTACGCCCGGGAAATAGAGTACATCACCATCAACATTACCTACCAGGCCCTGGGGTCGAGGCGCGCCAACCCTTCAGACGAGCGGATGCGCGAGCTGTTCCGGGCCTCCCTCACCTTTTTGGACGAGCCCCTCGAACAGGCCGACAGCAGCTACCGGCAGCGGCTGCAGGCCTACAGGGGTACCCCTGCGGCCCGCTATTTCCTGGATGTGGCCTGCCTCACGGTCTGGGAAGACGCCAACCTGGAATACAAGGAGTCGCACTTCGTTTTCAGCTTGGGGGAAGAACTCGGCCTGGACGGGCAGGTGATCCGGGAGTCTTTGCTGGCAGTAACCTCCTTTTTCGCCACCTATGCAGACCAGCTGGCCGTCTTGCAGGAACAGAGCAGCCTGGACAGCATGACCAAGATGGTGCAGAAACTCATCCGGCGAAACAGCAAACGGCTCCAGAAGGAACTCTCCCAGAGCCGCGAACTGGTTTACCTGCTTTCCAAATCGACCCTGCGCGACCTGAGCGAGGAAGAGCGCGGTAA
Source organism: Robiginitalea sp. (assembly GCA_035471525.1). Classification (GTDB taxonomy): domain Bacteria; phylum Bacteroidota; class Bacteroidia; order Flavobacteriales; family Flavobacteriaceae; genus Robiginitalea. The sequence goes on along the minus strand of DATIPV010000462.1, from coordinate 845 downwards.
AGTAAAGGATCAGCTGCTCGACGTCTTCAAATCGATCCCTTCCCTGGCCATCTTCATGCTGCCCGGGGGGGCCGTGCTGCTGCCCATCTTCGTTAAGCTCATCCCGCGGCTCCTGCCCTCGTCCTTTGACGAGAACCGCCTGGAATCTGAGGCCGATTAGCCACTATAAGAAAATTCTATAGTTAATTTTAGATAATTGTTTACCAGTTATCTATGATGCATTACTCCAACCACAACTTAAAGTCCTTGACCCGCTCCCGTGCCACGATGATTTCCTGTTCCGAAAAGCGGTTCAGCTTGATTTTCAGGCGCGAATTCGAGTAGGCCACAATGTCTTTGATGTGGTTTATGTTGACGGCGAACTTGCGGCTCACCCGGAAAAAAGTCTCGGGGGAAAGTTCCCCCTCGAGCTGCTCCAGGGTGGTGTCGAGCAGGTAGGAACGCCCCTCGGCAGTGGCCGCATAGGTACCCTTGTTTTCGCTGTAGAAGCACTCCACCTCCTCGGCCGCCACGATCTTCAGGTGCTGCCCCACCCGGGCCGTGAACCGCTTCTTATATTCCCGCTCCAGGGGGTTGACCAGCAGCTTGCGGATGTCCTCGAAATCGACCGCAAGGGTACGGGCTTCGGGCAGGCGCTCCCGGTACTTCTTCAGGGCGGCCTGCAGCTCATCGGCATCGATGGGCTTGAGCAGGTAATCCACGCTGTTGAGCTTGAAGGCCTGCAGGGCATATTCGTCGTAAGCCGTGGTGAAGATGATGGGAGATTTCACCGGCACCGCGTCGAAGATTTCGAAAGACAACCCGTCTGAGAGCTGGATGTCCAGGAAGATCAGGTCGGGGTGCGG
>DATIPV010000461.1:0-4488 GCA_035471525.1 Robiginitalea sp. | reverse complement strand
TCACCAATCTGTTCTTTACCCTGGTGGCCATCTGGCTGATCGATAAACTGGGCCGAAAGCCGCTGCTGCTCATCGGGACCACCTGCATGACCGTGGCCCTGCTGCTGGCCACCCTGGCATTTAACAACGCCACCTACGATTTTAGCGAGACCAATCTGGCAAAGGTCGGCAATCCGGAAACCCGCGAAGCCCTTAGCGAGTTTTCCGGGGCGTCTTTCGACGGGCAGGCCGTACTGTTCGAAGCGGTGCAGGGCCAGCTGAATGAGGCGCAGTTTCTGGACTTCAAACGAAACCAGATCACCAACTTCATCCAGATCAATGCGACCCTGGTGCTCATAGCCATCCTGCTCTATGTGGCGGCCTTCGCCATTTCGCTGGGGCCGGTAATGTGGGCCCTGGTGTCCGAAATCTTCCCGAGCCGGATCAAGGGCATTGCCATCTCGGTGGTGGGCTTTTTCAATTCCCTGGTGAGTTTCTCGGTTACCCAGGTATTCCCCTGGGAGCTGTCGAACCTCGGCCCGACCCTTACTTTTGCCATCTATGCGGCGCTCTCCCTGCTCGCCCTCCTGTTCGTGAAGCGATTCGTGATCGAAACCAAAGGCCGGAGTCTCGAAGAAGTGGAGGAATTACTCATCCGAAAATAAATTTCTGACATGCGAACGATTGTTTTTATCCTGAGCCTGCTCTTCCTGAGCAGCTGCAAGCAGCAGACAGGTGCCCAACCCGGGGCGGAGACAGGTACCCCCGACGGCCCCGCCAATGTAACCCTGCATGAAGCAGGGGGTAAATATACCCTGATGGTCAATGGCGAACCCTTCTACATCCGGGGGGCCGGCCTGGAGTTTGGTAATATCCCTGCCCTGGCCAAACACAACGGGAACTCCTTCCGCACCTGGCGCACCGAGAACGGGGAGCGCCCCGGCCGGGAAGTCCTCGACGAGGCCCATGCCAATGGAGTAATGGTGACCATGGGCATCGAGGTGGCCCGCGAACGTCACGGCTTCGACTACAACGACACGGCAGCCGTAAGGGCCCAGTTCGAGGATATCAAAAGGCAGGTGCTGGAGCTTAAAGACCACCCGGCCCTGCTCATCTGGGGGATCGGCAACGAGCTGAACCTGCGCTACACGAATCCCAGGGTTTGGGATGCGGTAAACGAAATTTCGGAAATGATCCATGAGGTCGATCCGAACCACCTGACCACTACGAGCCTGGCGGGGATATCGAAGGACGAGGTAGACCATATCAAAGCCAGGTGCCCCGACCTCGATATCCTCTCCATACAGATGTACGGGGACCTGCCAAACCTGCCCCGGCTGGTGCGCGAATTCGGGTGGGAAGGGCCTTATATGGTTACCGAATGGGGGGCCACCGGCCACTGGGAGGTGCCCACCACGGAATGGGGCGCCCCCATCGAAGAACACAGCACCCTCAAAGCGGCCAACTACCTGAAGCGCTTTAAGGGCGGTATCGAGGCCGATTCCATGCAGTGCCTGGGCTCCTATGTCTTTCTTTGGGGCAACAAGCAGGAGCGTACCCCGACCTGGTACGGCATCTTCCTGGAAGACGGACAGGAGACCGAATCGGTGGATGTTATGCACAGTATCTGGAACGGGGCATGGCCCGAAAACCGAACCCCGCAAATTGCGACCTACACCCTCGACGGCAAAACGGCCTATGAAAATGTACAGCTCACAAGCGGGGCAGTGTACACTGCCCAGGCGGTAGTCACCGACCCGGAATCTGACGCCCTGAGCTACCGCTGGGAAGTACTGCCCGAGAGTACCGACCTGGGAGACGGGGGCGACTACGAGGAACGCCCGATGGCTGTTACCGGCCTGTTCCGCTCCCAGTCCGGAGGCGCGCTTGAGTTGGAAGCTCCAAAGCCCGGGGCCTACCGCCTGTTTGTATACGCTACGGACGGCAACGGGCATTCGGCCACGGCCAATATCCCGTTTTTGGTGAAATAGGTCGTGCAGCAACCGGTCCGGAACCCTTCGCCTCTTTAGGTAGCCCGCTAGAGAGGCTTGTTTTTTTCAACACTTTAAAGCTGGCTTATGCAAACGTATATAGGAAAAAATGCCCTGGCGGACGAGAAGCTGCCGGTAACCGGCGAACTGGCAGACTTCCGGGGAGAACGCTTCTACAAGATTTCCAATGTGGAGCGCATGCGTCCCTTTTTTATGAGCCTGGTGAGCGATGCCAACCACTGGATGTTCCTCTCGAGCAACGGGGGCCTCACGGCAGGGCGCAAAAACAGTGAATACGCCCTCTTTCCCTATTACACAGACGACAAAATAACCGAATCAGCAGATACTACCGGCTGCAAGACCCTCTTCCGGGTCGAGCGCCCCGGCGGAGCGCTCCTTTGGGAACCTTTTTCCGAGCGCTACGCCGGCTGTTACAGCATTCGCCGGAACCTGTACAAGAACCGCTACGGGAATACCCTCATTTTAGAAGAGGAAAACCCCGACCTGGGCCTGACCTTTAGCTACCAGTGGCAAACCAGCAACCGTTTCGGATTTGTGCGAAAGGCGTTCCTGGTCAATACCGGCAGCAAAAGCCTTGAGGTATCGCTGCTGGATGGCTTTCTCAACCTGATGCCCCACGGGGTCACCACCGAGCTGCAGCAAACCCGCAGCAATCTGGTGGACGCCTACAAGAAGAGTGAGCTGATTCCTGAATCGGGTTTGGGGATCTACGCCCTGAGCGCCATTATTGTAGACCGGGCCGAACCCAGCGAGGCGCTCAAGGCCAACGTGGTCTGGTCTCAGGGGCTGGACGCGCCCACATACCTCGTCTCTTCGCGTCAGATGGAGGCCTTCCGGTCGGGAAAGCCTGTGCTGGGAGAAACCGAACTGAAGGGGGAGAAAGGGGCCTATCTGGCCGTTTCGAGCTTTGCGCTGGCATCCGGGGCTGAACGCACCTGGACCCTGGTGGCCAATGTAAACCAGGGCCCCTCGGCCGTGGCAGACCTGGACCAGGCCCTCCGCTCCCCGGCTGAGCTCCTGGAAGCGCTGGAGGCAGACATCCGCGGCGGGACCGAACGCCTCCTGGGCCTGGCTGCTTCTGCAGACGGCTTGCAGCATTCCCGGGACGAGCTGCGCACCATGCGGCATTACGCCAATGTGATGTACAATATCATGCGCGGGGGCATCATGGATCGAGATTACGAGCTGGAAAAGGGCGATTTTGTCCCGTACCTGCAAAGAGCCAGCCGAACGGTATACGAGGCCCATACAAAATTCGTTGCCGACCTGCCCGCGATATTCACCTTGTTCGAGCTGCTAGACCGGGCCCGTCTGGCAGCAGATACCGACCTGCAGCGGCTTTGCCTGGAGTACCTGCCTCTCAAATTCAGCCGCAGGCACGGCGATCCCAGCAGGCCGTGGAACAAATTCTCGATCAATACCCAGCGGGAATCCGACGGGGCCAAAATCCTGGATTACCAGGGCAACTGGCGGGATATTTTCCAGAACTGGGAAGCCCTGGCCCATTCCTATCCGGCATTCATCGACGGCATGATCCATAAATTCCTGAACGCTTCCACAGCCGACGGCTATAACCCGTACCGGATTACCAAACACGGGGTAGACTGGGAGGTTATCGAACCCGACGACCCCTGGTCCTATATCGGGTATTGGGGAGACCACCAGGTGATTTACCTGCTCAAATTCCTGGAATTCTCAGAGGATTACTTCCCGGGCCGGTTGCTCGACTACTGGAGCCGGGACCTCTTTGTCTATGTAGACGTGCCGTACCGCATCAAGCCGTTTGAAGCTATCCTGGACAACCCCAAGGATACCATCGTCTTCGACGCCGCCCGCGACAAGGCCCTCAGGAAGCGCATGGCCGAAATCGGCTCCGACGGGGCCCTGATTTGCGACAGGCAGGGGAAACCCTACCGGGTAAACCTGGTGGAAAAGCTCCTGGCCATGCTCCTGGCCAAGGTGTCCAACTTTATCCCGGAGGCCGGCATCTGGCTCAATACCCAGCGCCCGGAATGGAACGATGCCAACAATGCACTGGTTGGCAACGGGGTGTCTATGGTAACCCTCTATTACCTGCATCGATTCCTCGGATTTATGGAGGGATTGCTGGAAAGGCATAACCCGGGCGAAGCCGGGGTCTCTGAAGAACTCGTGGCCCTGCTCGACGCCCTGGAGGGCGCCCTGAGCGAACACGAGGCCGCCCTTTCCGGGCCTTTCGGGGATGCGCGTCGCAGGACCCTGACCGAAGCCCTGGGCCGGGCGGCAGGCACGTACCGGGAACGGCTCTACGGGGACGGACTCTCCGGGAAGAAGCAGGAGGTTTCCTCCGGGCGGCTGCTCCGCCTTTTACGCCTGCTGCAGCGCTATACCACCCATTCCAACGCCGCCAACCGACGGGACGATCGCCTGTTCCACTCCTATACCCTGATCGATCTGGACCAGCCGGGCGCCCTGAAAGTCTCTTACCTGAACGTGATGCTGGAGGGCCAGGTGGCTG
>DATIPV010000460.1:0-3203 GCA_035471525.1 Robiginitalea sp. | reverse complement strand
CAAACAAAATCCCTGGAGATCTCCAAGCAGGTGTGGGAACCCAGTATCTTAAATTATTATTCCTCTGCAAAATGCAACATAATGGTGCCAGTTTCCAGATTAATGGAAGGACCGCTGGTATTTGAACCTTGTACGAAATATGTCTTATTGTCCAGGGCCTTTAATTTGCCCTGCCCGGAAAAAGTCTCAGCAGTGCCCATAAAAAGCCCGCCATCGATGTCAAATTCAGGGAAATACCCCGGATAAATGTTCCCGCTGAATCGAATGGAGCAATAATCATTTGGGCCTAAAGCCAACCTTCCGTCTGCTTCCACGTAGAACATTGTCTGTTCCCCATAATTGGGGGGATCGATCGGCAATTCTTCACAAAATTCAAATGCATAGGTGCTCAGGGTCGAGTTGATTTTTCCGTACCCGCTCAGCTTCCCGCTGAAATTGCCCACCCGAAGCAGGTTTCTTCCTTCAGGCAGGCAACCGGGGAAAAAATCTGTAGTCCCCGTTGAATTGCTCCGGAACCCTAATTGAACAACCCCATTTCCATTTCCGGGCTTGTTTCCCTGTTGCCCCTTCAGTGCAGCCAGACTGCTTTCATTCAGGGCGGAATCCTGTCCGGCATCGATCAGGGTGTCTTTGGAACAGCCAACCATCAGCATCAGGGCCATTATGGCCAACATCGGCATCTTTTTCATTTCCTTGTTTTTTCCTGGTTTTTATTTCATTGTGTCCTTATTCGAAACACATAAGAGAACAGCGGCTCCCCTGCGGGATCTATCACATTAAGTTATGCCAATTATTTTCAGGCTGAAATACCCGATTTTCGGTATTTTTTGTATCTTTAATAGAGGCCTAAATCTCTGACTATGAATGCGGAAGATCAGGCTAAAGTGATGCATGTCTGGGAATCTGAGAACCGGATTTTGGATCCGGCCAAAAAGGCGTTCCGCCTGGAGATTATCGACCAGATCGCATCCCTGTTTTCAGCGGGGGATTTCTATTACTACGTCCTCAATTTTGAAAGCCTGCAACTCGATCTGGTACGCGGAGGAATCCGGGAGGTCCTGGGCATAGCGCCGGATCAGTTTACCCTGCATAGCGGATTCGAGCTGATGCACCCCGATGACCTTGCGCATCTTCATGAAAAGGAAGCCGTATCCATTGACTTTCTATATAACCGGATTTCTCCTGAAGAGATCCTTTCGTACAAGGTGGCCTATCTGTTGCGCATGAGGCACGTCAGCGGGCAGTATAAGACCCTTTTGCACCAGGCAATAGCATTGAGCCTTACCGATAATGGCAAAATCCACTATGCGTTGGGCATTCATACGGACGTAAGCCATTTAAACATTCCCTTTAATCACAACGTGTCCTTTAAAGGGTATCAGAAACCCTCGTTTTACGCAACGTATAACAGGGGCGTTTATACGCTTGGCGAAAACACATTCAAAACGCTCTTCACAAAAAGGGAAATAGAGATTCTTCACCATATCTCCCTGGGGAGGAAATTCAATGAAATAGCAGACCGGTTATATGTTTCCCCCCATACGGTGAATACCCATAAAAAGAACATTTTGCTGAAATCGGGATGTAAAAGCATGTCTGAAGTGATCGCAAGATGCATTCGGGAAGGGGTTATTTAAATGCCCTTTCCGGGAAATGTTTGCACACGCGAAACCGGGATGGCAGCGCACCTTACACCACTGAGGGACCGCAACTAAATTTTCGGATCGCCTATTTCAGACCGGAATAGGGGCAGGTATGCATCAGGAAGCCTATCTTTAAACCCGATCAGCCAGATGATTCCATGGAAAAAATTGTCAATACCCTGATCTGGGCGGCCATGCTGCAGGGCCTGCTTTTGGGCCTGATGTATCTGTTTTCCAGCAAATACAGAAGCCATGCCAACCAGATCCTGGGATTTTTCTTACTGGCCTTTGTGTTTGAGGCCCTTACCAATTCGCCCCTCAACCATATTGGGAATTACGCCACCCAGGGATATTTTACGCTGCCCGAAGTGAAGCTCCTGTTTCCCGTCCTGATCTTGCATTATGTGCTGGAAAAACTGGGGCGGTCGAAACCCTACCTCCGATGGCTGAAAATCCATTATGTTTTGGCGTTTATGGTAATCTCGATTACGCCGGTCAATGTTTTGCTGTTCGCGTTCCGGGGCCAGACCATCTATCAGGTGTTCGAATTCCATACCATCGAATCGGTTTTCATGGCCTTGCAGTACTACGCCTTTATCCTGACGATTACCGCGGTGATCCTTGCCATCCGGGAGACCCGCAAATACACCTTGTTGGTTCAAAGCACCTATTCCGACCTGGATTTGCTGCAGATTCGCTGGCTCTGGCAATTCATTTTCAGCATCATCCCCATTGTCCTGGTATGGGGCCTGGAACTGGTTCGCATCGCCAAAGGCGGAACGGGCCCGTCGGCCTTCGCCTCCCTCACATGGATCCTGCTCATCATCTTTGTCTATTTCCTGAGCTACAAAGCCTATCAGCAAAAAAACCTCCTGGAAAATATTCCGCCAGGCGCCAAACCCTATCGGGCCCCATCCCGCCCCGGCAAGCAAACCCCCGAGCAGAACCATGAAGAACTGGGCCTTCGCCTGAAGGCGTTTGTGGAAGCCAACAAGCCCTTCCTGCGGCAAGACCTGACCCTGTACGAACTGGCCAGGGACATGAGCGAATCGCCCCGGCTGATCTCGGAATGCCTCAACCGGCATTTCAGGCAAAATTTTGCGGAATGGATCAATCACTTCCGGGTTCGGGAGGCCCTCGAGAGATTACAGGACCCGGCCCACAGCCACCTGTCCGTCGAAGGCATCGGCTCCGACTCCGGCTTTAAGTCGCGCTCGGCCATGTATGCCGCCTTCAAAAAAGAAACCGGACACAGCCCGGGCCGTTTCCGGCAGGATTGATGTCCTGATTCCCGCATCCCGCACATAAACAGGGTTGGTCAGGTGTTGCAGCACGCCCCTGGCTGAGTCATTGGTATAAAATCCATAAAAACGCACTTGTATGTCACTGCAACCCATTTCCAAAGGAGCCCGCATCGACGCGGTAGACAGCCTGCGCGGCTTTGCCCTGCTGGGCGTGCTGCTGGCCAACATTCCCATCGCCGGACCCGATACCATTTCGGGCGCATGGGATTCCACTCTCATCTTCCTGTTTCAATTGCTGATCGAGAAGAAATTCATC
>DATIPV010000459.1:0-2710 GCA_035471525.1 Robiginitalea sp. | reverse complement strand
ATTTTTATAGCCACCGTTATCGTCGTGCCCTGGCGGGCCATGCATCAGATTACCTACCCTCTTACGGCCCGGCTCATGAACGACGACGACCGGGAAGGCCTGAGGCGCTTGTATAAAAGCAGCTCCCTGAATCTTTTGGTGGTGGCGGGGTGGATCTTCCTGCTCATCGTGCTGAACCTGGACCAGATTTATGCCCTGGTGCCCGAGGCCTACCGAAGCGGGTCGGCTGTGGTGGTCATTATCGGGGCCGTGAAGCTCTACGACTCCTTTCTCAGCATCAATACCTCGATTCTGTACAACTCCCGCTATTATGTGAGCCTTTTGTTCATGGGGCTGGCCCTTGCAGTGCTCACTGTCGGATTCAACATGTTTTTCATCCCGCGTTACGGCCTGATCGGAGCGGCCTGGGCCACGGCCCTGGCGGTCCTTTGCTACAATACCTATAAACTGGTCTTTGTGTGGCTCCGGTTCGGGCTGCAACCGGCCAGCCGCTCCACCGCCTGGTTGCTGCTCGCGGGTGCCTGTACCTGGCTGCTGATGTCCCTTTTTCACTTCTCCTGGCACCCCCTGGCCAACATTGCCGCAAAAGGCATCCTCATAACCGTATGCTTTATCGGGCTCACCTGGGGGCTTCGCCTTTCTCCCGACCTCAACGCCCTGGCGTCGAGATTCCTGGCAAAAAAAGACCCCGGGAGGAAAGATCCTCCACGGGGTCCTGACAACTAACCAACCTAAAAACTGTCTTTATTCGATTCCGGAGCGGCTGCTGCGGCTTTTCGTATTCCCGGAGCTGCGACGGCTGTTCTGGGCCGTTGCCTTACGCAGTTGGGGGCTGCCGGCAGATTTCCGCGCCTGTCCAGAGCGGCTGGGCGCCTGCGCCCGGCTGCGTTGCGATTGGCTCGCTACCGGATTGGCTTTTCGAACCGGGGTGTTCCGGGAACTACTGCGGGCCTGAGACCCGGGATCGGCTTTCCGGGCGCCTGGGCTGCCCGTACGCGAGGCGGTCGCCTTGCGCTGCTGAGCTGCCGGGGCTTCCCGCCGTACTGCGCTGCGGGACTGCGTCCGACTGTCGTAGCCCTTGCGGTTCGAACGGGTCTCTGTCTTTGCCGTACGTGCGGCATCGCGCCGGTAACTCATTCCCCGATCGGACTGGTACTGCGAACTGCGGGCGCTTACCCGGGCATCATTCCGATAGATGCGATCCCGGTCGGTGCGCGGGGCGTAGCGGTAGGTTTTGCCTATGGAGGCGTAGGTCCGGCGGGTATTGTAGCGATACGGGCCGTAATAGGTATAGCGAACCGGGCTGTAATACCTGCGGTAGGGGTGCGGGCTTACCAGGCAGAAGCCGAAGACGGGCCGCGCGAAATACCGGTGGAAGGGACGGTAGAAGTAGCCCCGGTTGTACATATTTATAAAGCCGGTGTGGTAGGCATAGAGCCCCATGGGGTTGTAATGTATGTACATGCCCCCGATCCGGTATACCAGGTTGTTCCGGTACCACATCCGCACCCCGCCGATATGGCTTACCCGCCCGTAGTAGTCGTAGTAGATCGGCACATTCTCGACCTGGATTACCGCCCCGTAATCGTCGTACTGCACATAGGGGTTGTAATCATAGCCCGAATTAAAGGTGATGCCGACGGGGCCGACGCCAACATGGGCATTTACCGATACCCGGTTGTCGATGTAAAAGTCGAATTCGCCATCCGGAAACACGGAAAAGGTGATGCCATTTTCCACGAAAATGAACGAGTTTCCGTAGTTGAAAGCGGTGTGGGCGGCCATCTTTTTGATGCCGGTCCCGGCCAGGGTGCTTCCAGCTCCAGCCAGAAGGGCCGCAAAGAGGAGTACGAGCTTTTTCATGAGTTTCGAAATTAAGTTCCGGATGCAACTATTTACATTCCGACCTCATAAAAACAAACAGCGTGCCAAAAATGCAAAAGCATTTCTAAAACATTGAAATACAGGTATATAAAATTTAATTAAAGGAGGGCTGTCTGAAAGATATCAGGCCCCGGGTATGGGCCGGCCTCAGTCCCCGAGCTTCTTTTTAAGGTAGGCCCCGGTAATGGAGGCAGGGTTTGCCCCGAGCTCCTCTGGGGTGCCTGAGGCCACCAGGTGGCCGCCTTTGTCCCCGCCTTCCGGCCCCAGGTCAATAATGTGGTCGGCGCACTTGATCAGGTCCAGGTTATGTTCGATCACCAGAATGGAATGGCCCTTGCCCAGCAAGGCCTCAAAGGAGGTCATCAGCTTGTGGATATCGTGGAAATGCAGGCCGGTGGTAGGCTCGTCAAAGATAAACAGGCCTTTGTCCCGGTTCTGGCCCTTCCCCAGGAACGAAGCCAGCTTTATGCGCTGGGCTTCCCCTCCAGACAGGGTGGAGGAGGGCTGGCCCAGGGTCACATATCCCAGCCCCACATCCTGCAGGGGCTTCAATTTTTCAGCGATCTTTTTCTGTTTGCGGGTGCTGAAGAATTCCAGGGCAACATTCACGGTCATATCCAGTACGTCCGAGATGGACGCCCCATCGAACTGCACTTCCAGCACTTCTTTCCGAAACCGCTTGCCGCCGCATTGGTCGCATTCCAGGTGCACGTCTGCCATAAACTGCATCTCTACCGTAATCTCGCCTTCCCCTTTGCACTTTTCACAGCGCCCGCCCTCTACATTGAATGAGAAATGCTTGGCTTTGTACCCCCTTATCTTGCTC
>DATIPV010000458.1:0-2569 GCA_035471525.1 Robiginitalea sp. | reverse complement strand
GGGAGCGAATCCTGCTCGACGACGGCAAACTCATCTTCGAAATCCTGGAGACCAACGGCAAGAACCAGGTCAAAGCTCGCGTTGTGCAGGGGGGTCCTCTGAAGTCCAAAAAAGGGGTGAACCTGCCCAACACGAACATCTCCCTGCCGGCCCTCACCGAGAAAGATATCAAGGACGCCATCTTCGCCATCTCGCAGAAAGTAGACTGGATTGCCCTTTCCTTTGTGCGCCACAGCCAGGACCTGATAGACCTCCAGCAGCTCATCGAAAAACACGCCGAACACAAGATACCGATCGTGGCCAAGATTGAAAAGCCGGAAGCCGTTGAGAATATCGACAAGATCGTGGCCTATTGCGACGGACTTATGGTGGCCCGGGGCGACCTCGGGGTGGAAGTGCCCGCCGAAGAAGTCCCGCTCATCCAGAAGCAATTGGTGCTGCGGGCCAAAAAAGCCCGTATTCCGGTAATTATTGCCACCCAGATGATGGAAACCATGATCACCAGCCTTACCCCGACACGGGCCGAGGTAAACGACGTGGCCAATAGCGTCATGGACGGGGCAGATGCGGTTATGCTCTCGGGAGAGACCTCGGTGGGGAATTACCCGGTTCAGGTTATAAATCGCATGACCAGCATCCTGAAATGCGTGGAGGGGTCCGACCTGATTAAAGTACCTCACGACCCACCCACCATCCGCACAAAGCGATATATCACCAAGTCCGTTTGTTACCACGCGGCCATCATGGCCAATGAAATAAAGGCCAAGGCCATTTCGACCCTGACCAATAGCGGGTATACGGCTTTCCAGATCTCGGCCTGGCGGCCCAGTGCACACATATTGGTATTTACCTCCAATCGGGCCATCCTCTCTCAGCTGAACCTGCTCTGGGGGGTGAAGGCCTTTTACTACGACCGCTTCGTCTCCACGGACGAGACCATAGACGATGTGAACAATATCGCCTGTCAGAAAGGATTTCTGGAGGCCGGGGACATGCTGATCAGCCTGGCCGCCATGCCCATCAAGAACAAAGGGATGGTAAACACGCTGCGGGTTACCCAGATCGAGGCAGGCTGCGCCTGACCCAACCGGAGTTTGCGATCAAAATTCGAACCGAAGCTGCACCGACACGGTTTGCGGACCGGGGCTGCCATCGGAGCTGCCTGCATTTTCTGTATTGAGGTTGGACAGGGAAATCCCCAGCAGGCGCACCGAATCCTGCAGAGGCTCCTGGTAGAGTAATGCTTTGGCGGCTTCCAGGAGAAGGTCTGCCGAGGCGATGAAATGGGGGAGGGTCTTGCTGCGGGTATGCAGGCTGAAATCGCTGTACCGGATCTTGAGGGTCACTGTTCTTCCCGAACGCTGCCTGGGAGCGAGGCGCCGCTCCAGTTCGGCAGCGATCCCCGCCAGTTTTTCCAGCATAAAGATTTCGCTGCTCAGATTATCGGCAAAGGTGTGTTCGGCACCGACCGATTTGGCAATGCGCCTGGGCTGCACCGGGCTGTTATGGATGCCCCGCACCACCTTGTAGAAATGCGACCCGCTCTTTCCGAATTCGGCCGCGAGGAATGCTTCGGTCTTGCCCCTCAGGTCGGCCCCGGTAAAGATGCCCAGACGGTTCATTTTTTCGGCCGTTACCCTGCCCACCCCGTAGAATTTGCGAACATCCAGGGCAAGCAGAAACGACTCCACGGCCTCGGGGGGAACGGTTTTCTGTCCGTCGGGCTTGTTTACGTCACTGGCGATCTTGGCGACGAACTTGTTGATCGAAATACCGGCCGAGGCCGTCAGTCCGGTCTCATCAAAAATGCGCTGCCTGATTTCGCGGGCAATCAGGGTAGCCGATGGCATACCTTTCTTATTTTCCGTTACGTCGAGGTAGGCCTCGTCGAGCGAGAGGGGCTCGACCAGGTCGGTGTAATCCCTGAAAATACCACGTATCTGCAGCGAAAGTTCCCGGTATCTTTCAAAGCGGGGTTTCACAAAAAGGAGCCCGGGGCATTTCTGACGGGCCAGTGCCCCGGCCATGGCCGACCGAACACCGAATTTCCGGGCTTCGTAACTGGCCGCAGCCACAACGCCCCTCTTGCCGCCCCCGCCAACGGCAATGGGCCTGCCGCGCAGCTCCGGGTTATCGAGCTGTTCCACCGAGGCGAAAAAGGCATCCATGTCGACATGGATAATCTTGCGTATGTTTCCGTCGGCCGACATACGCAAATTTAGGTATATTTAGGCGCCCGTGTCCTGCTTTCATGCAGGCCGGGGACTTGCTCAGCTCACAATGGCAACATGATAGAAATCGAGCGCAAATTCCTGGTGAACGACTCCTCTTACAGGGAGGCCGCCAGCGCCCAGACCGAAATGATGCAGGGATTTCTCAATACCGACCCGGTGCGTACTGTTCGGGTGCGCCGTATGGGAGGGGAGGCCTGGATAACGGTCAAAGGCAAGACGCATTCCGGCGGAACAACCCGCCGGGAATGGGAGTACCCCATTCCGGTAAAGGATGCCGAGGAACTCCTTAAACTCTGCAAACCCGTGGTGATTCGGAAAAAGAGGTACCGTGTTCC
>DATIPV010000457.1:0-1961 GCA_035471525.1 Robiginitalea sp. | reverse complement strand
TGGGACGTCCAGGAACCGGCGGCCAATACCACTTCGTCGGCCGTGAATCGCTCGGTGCCTGCCATAACGGCCTGCAGGCGGTTGCCAGTGATTTCAAAGCCGGTAACCGTTGTGCCGGGGCGCAGTGCCACCCCCCGGCCGCGAAGGTGCTGCTGCAGCAGGGGCATGATCTGTGTGGGCGTGGTATGGGCGTCGCAGCGGTAGTGGAAGGCGCCCGCAATTTCAGGGCTCAATCCGGGTTGCATGGCGCGGAGTTCGGAATCGGTGAGTTCGCTGGCATCCAGCCCGAGGTCCACGGCCTTTTGCATCACTGCCCTTTCCGCCCTGCCCGCTCCCTCCGATTTGAAGAGCATGAGCAACCCTCCGGTATCCAGCTGGAAATCGCCCAGGTCTCCGCTGGCGTGCAGCTGCTGGAAGAGCTCCTTGCTGAGCAGGTTTATCTCGGCGATGAGCGGAATGGCGCGGGCCACTTTCGCCGGGGTCGACGAGCGGTGGAACTGCCAGGCCCACCGCAGGAATTCGCCGTCCAGGCGCGGTTTGAGGTAGAACGGGCTGCTGCTGTTGAACATCCATTTGAGCCCTTTTGCCATCATGCCCGGAGCGGCCAGGGGGATCACGTGGCTCGGGGTCAGGTAGCCGGCATTCACATAGGAAGCCCCCCCGTCCATGGAGGACTGGTCGAGCACGGTTACTCTGTGTCCTTCCTTTTCCAGATAATAGGCGCAGCTCAAGCCGACGATACCGCCCCCGATTACAACAACCTGTTTTGCCATGTGCCTGCAGTTCTGGTTGCTAATGTACGAATTGCGAAGTACGATTTTAGAAGTACGAGGCACGAATTACAAAACACGAATTACACGGAATGGGCCCCTTGAGTTGAGATGAAAAAACGTTTTAGGGAAAAGGGGAATTCCCCAATACCCCCAGTGACAAGATAAACCATTGCACGGCAATCTCCTTTCAATAGGGATACAGGACTTTGATTCATTGGCAATCTGGAAAAATTACCACATTGGATTTGGGATTTCGCCCTAATTCGCTACTTCCGGTTCCACTCGAAGACCAGGCCGGCAATGGCAAGGGGGATGAAAAGGACCAGATAGATGATGCTGGGTGCCCGCTCCACGAAAGTTCCCATTTCCGCCGCAGCCATGGTGTCGTTGATAAATCGGAATGATATAAAGCCAAAAGTGACTATGTAGCTCCGGATCATCCATTCTCTATGTCGTTGGATACGACGCAAACGGATCGCCCGGTAAGCCATGAAAATGGTAACAAGCCAGGCGGCAGCCAAAACCTGCAGGCTCAATGCCCAGCTGAAATGGATCTTAAGGGCAGAAGTCCAGGCCATGTACGTGGAACAAAGCGTTGCCACCAGGATGGCGATCAGGTAAACCTTCCCCAGCTGCCGGTGCAGTTTCAGATTGCGCATGCGGAA
The DNA here is from genome assembly GCA_035471525.1 of Robiginitalea sp. GTDB lineage: Bacteria > Bacteroidota > Bacteroidia > Flavobacteriales > Flavobacteriaceae > Robiginitalea. The sequence goes on along the minus strand of DATIPV010000457.1, from coordinate 523 downwards.
TTTTTCCCAGAACTGGAAAGGCCCAATGAGCAGGGCGAGGATGCCTCCCGACAAATGGCCCATCAGCCACCACCGTATCTCGAAGAAGCGCCCGAGCGTTTCCTGGTTCAGGGTGTAATATTTCACCTCGCGGCTAATAAAATAGATCGCTACAAGGAGTACAGCCAGGAGCATGGCAGGCCGGAACAGGGAATGGGCCGGCGTGGATTTCGGATTGTTGGCAGGTTTCATGGAGGAAAGGGTTGGTTTTGCCTAATTTAATCCAAAAATTCCATACTACTTCGTTCTTCTGGGGTGACTGCAACTGAAGAATCTCCGAACGGGTCTTTGTGGGATTTGGGATTTGGAGGCTGTGGCTGGGGTACCTCCGCTGCGCTCCGGTGTTCCAGAATGCGCTCCCAGGTGAAAATGCCAACCCTGTAGGGCGTGCCGCCCTCCTGGAGTAGCTCCGCTGCGCTCCGGTGCTCCAGAATGCGCCCCCAGGTGAAAATGCCAACCCTGCCCCTCCTGCGGCGGGGCGGTT
>DATIPV010000456.1:0-5707 GCA_035471525.1 Robiginitalea sp. | reverse complement strand
GGCCGATCTGCCCGGACAGTCTGTAACAGTGGAATCAGACTGGAGCTCTGCCTCCTATTATTACAGCATGGTGGCCCTGGGCGGCCCGGGCAGCCGCGTTACCCTGCGCTCGTTTCGCCCCGACTCCCTGCAGGGCGACAGCGTTTTGCCTGAGATTTTTGGCCATCTCGGGGTAGAGAGCAGCTTTACCGGCGACCGGCTCGAGCTCACCCGAACCGATGACCCCGATACCGATCACCTGCAATGGGACCTGATCGAAGCGCCGGATCTGGCCCAGACCCTCGCCGCGTGCTGCTTCGGACTCGGGCTCGGGTGCGACCTGACAGGTCTTCACACCCTCAAGATAAAGGAAACCGATCGGCTCGTGGCCCTGGAAAACGAGCTCTCCAAACTGGGCGCGCAGATTTCGGTAACCGGAGATTCGCTGCATTTAAAAGCCAGCCGCCGCATCGTGCCCATGCAGTCCGTACAAACCTACAACGACCACCGCATGGCCATGGCCTTTGCCCCCCTGGCGCTGAAGACCCCCATGATTATCCGCGATGCCGGCGTGGTGACCAAATCGTATCCGAATTTCTGGAAGGACCTCTCCAAACTGGGCTTCCATTGCGTGGAGGCCCGTTAACACCTACCTGTGCTCAGGGGAGCTTGCCGTACCAGTGTTCGTCCAGGAAGCGGCCGTTCTTGTACACCGACCTTCGGAAGATGCCTTCCTTCACGAAGCCGTTTTTTTCCAACACCCGCATGGAGGCCTGGTTGAAATCGAACACGGCCGCCTGCAGGCGCGCAAATCCCAGGCCGAAACCGTATTGGCACATCTGCCGTACCGCCTCGGTGGCCAGGCCTTGCTTCCAGTAGGGTTCCCCCAGCCAATATCCGATTTCGGCCGTTTTCCGGTTCACATCGGTCTGGGGCATCAGCCCGATTACCCCGCAAAATTGCCCCTCGTATTCCAGGGCCAGGCTCAGGGGAGGTGCCGACTCCCGGGCAGTAGCGATAAATTCGCGCGCATCCGAAACCGTGTACGGAAAGGGGAAATAGTCGCGCACCCGGTCCCAGACATTTTTGTTGTTGGCAAGGGCGGCCAGGGCCGGGGCATCGTCGGGGTGCAGCGAGCGTAAAACCAAGGGCGTTGCGTCGGTCATGGGTTTCAGGGTTCTGACCACACTGCCAGCTCGTTGCCTGCAGGGTCTTTAAAATGGAACCGCCGGCCCCCCGGGAAGGAGAATACCGGCACGGTTATGAGGCCTCCGGCCGCCTCAATAGCGGCCTGAATAACCTCGAGCTGCTCGTGGTACAGCACCACCAGCACGCCCTGTACGATGGGCTGGTCGGTCTTGCGGAAGCCCCCTGCCACGCCGCTCCGGTCAAAGGCGACATATTCGGGGCCGTAGTCGGTGAAGTTCCATCCGAAACAGCGCCCGTAAAAGGCCTTGACGGCTTCCAGGTCGGGGGCGCAGAATTCGACGTAGTCGATGTGGTTGCTGGTCATAGGAATGCACTTTGATTTGGTAGGGGGCTTCGCTCCCCAAAGGGATCGCCCGCCTGCAAAAAAACATGGCCCGGTGATCCGGAAGGAACGAACTTACTGGCCATTGCCGGGGGCGGCCAACCGGTGGAACCGCATCATGGGCACTTCCCCCACCAGCAGATTCAACCGACCCTCGGAGTCGATGTTCCACCCGTCAATTTTCTGCAGGCCAGAGCGGAAAAAATTCTCGCCTTCTCCGCAATACATAAGGGTAGATGGGCCGGGCTCCCCAAAGCGGATCGAGGGACCACGGAGCTCGAACGGGGCACTGTACCCGTTGCAGCCGCTGTTGCCGTCCACCATTCCGGTAGCCTGTTCAAAGGCGAGCACCGGCTTTTTATCAGGGAAAAGCCCGTCAAAGGCTATCCGGGGCCCGGAAAGGTACTCCAGTTCCCATTCGGGACCATAGAGGCCCGATTCGGGCGCCTGCCGCTGGCTGCCGCATCCCAGGGACAGGAGGGCCCAAAGAAGCATGCCGAAGGTCGTATGTCTGCTCATAGGGAGTCGCAGCATGTCGGGAAATTTCCCCCCCGGGGACTGCTTGTCTAAAGATAGGAAATCTGGTTAAAACCGGGCCGACGCTGCCCCGCCCGCCTATTTCCCGAAACCGATGGCTTTCTTTTCGGGTTTGACGGTTTGTTTGAGCTCCTCGTACTTGGCCCCGAATTCGGCCTTGTCGATCGCCTCTATGGAACGCAGCCAGCGCAGGTTGTAGAACTGTTGCTCGTAATCCAGGTTTTCGTCGATCTGCAGGTAATTCTCCCGCAAATAGGCGTTTCGGGCCTCCAGCAGGCTTTTCAGGAAGGCCTCCGTTTCATCTCGGCTGGGGATGTTCTTGTACAGGTAGAGGTAATCTTCCTTGAGTTTGAGCTTCCAGAACTCCTTGCGGGAATTCCAGTAAAACAGGAGAAAGGCTGCCGCGGCCAAGGCTGGGATAAAGGAATATTCCCAACCCGCGCCCCCCCGGTTCGCCGCGCTCAACACCGTCGCCAGGGTTACCACCAGCAGGGCGGCCGATATCAGCAGCAACAGGGTGTTGGAAGTCCGGAAGGAAGCCCGCTGCCCGTCAATGTTTTCGAAGGGGATGTCAATTTCGTTATACTCCCCCAGGCGGCCCTGTTCGTAAAACAATTTGGTGTCGGTAAACCGGAATGCGCGTTTGTCGAATCCCTTGCGCTGTTTCAATTCATTCATAACCCTGGGTTTGGCCTGCCAGTGGTCGGGCCAGGCTGGCTGTATGCGGTAAATGTAGGAACTTGCCGCTGCGCGGGCAAGCGAGTCGGCGGTTGAATTCAGGCCGGCAAGGGTATCCCTGTTTCCCGCATGCCCCGGGAGGGGCGGGCAATTTCCTGAACTTAATCTGCAGTTTACTTGACATCCCCTTGCACAGGGTCGTATATTTGCGCCTTTGCATTCAAAAACAAACCGAATCGCATGAAACTATCACATTTCAACTTTGAATTGCCCAAGGAGCTCCTTGCGGAATACCCGGCCGAGAGCAGGGACGAATCCCGGCTCATGGTAGTCCACCGGGCCACCGGCAAAATCGAACACAAACTGTTCAAGGACCTGATCGATTATTTCGACGAAGGAGATGTGATGGTAATCAACAACACCAAGGTATTTCCGGCGCGGCTCTACGGCAACAAGGAGAAGACCGGGGCCCGCATCGAGGTGTTCCTGCTGCGCGAGCTCAACGAAGAGCAGCGGCTCTGGGACGTGCTGGTAGACCCGGCCAGGAAAATCCGCATCGGGAACAAGCTCTATTTCGGCGAAGACGAGACCCTGGTGGCCGAAGTAATCGACAATACCACCTCGCGCGGACGTACCCTGCGCTTCCTCTACGACGGTTCCTATACCGATTTCCGCCGCAAGCTGCGGGAGCTGGGCCAGACCCCCCTCCCCAAATACATCCGCCGAAGCCCCGAGCCCGAAGACGAGAGCCGGTACCAGACCATTTACGCCAAGCACGAAGGAGCCGTGGCGGCACCGACAGCCGGGCTGCACTTTTCAAAACACCTGCTCAAGCGGCTCGAGATCAAGGGGATCGATTTTGCCGAGCTCACCCTGCATGTGGGCCTGGGAACGTTCAGTCCTGTAGAGGTGGAAGACCTCTCCAAACATAAGATGGACAGCGAGGAACTGGTCATAGACGAGCGGGCCACTGAAATCGTAAACAGAGCCAAGCGCGGCAAGCGGAGGGTCTGCGCGGTGGGGACCACTGTAATGCGGGGCCTGGAAAGCGCCGTATCTTCCGAGCAGCAGCTCAATACCTTCCAGGGCTGGACCAATAAGTTTATCTTTCCGCCCTATGATTTCAGCATTGCCAATTGCATGATCACCAATTTCCACCTTCCCAAATCGACCCTGCTTATGATGGTGTCGGCATTCATGGGGCACGATATGATGAAGCGCGCCTACAAGGAAGCCATTCTGGAGCAGTACCGCTTCTTCTCGTACGGGGATGCGATGCTGATTATCTGACCGAGTCACAGGCCGGGGGAGCAGGGCAAACCCATGCAGCCATGAAACCCGAAGCGAAAAAGGATATCCGAGCCCTGAGCCGGGAAGAACTGAGGGATTTCTTCGCCCGGCGGGGGGAACCTGCTTTCCGGGGCAACCAGGTATATGAATGGCTGTGGAAGAAGGGGGCGCATTCCTTTGCCGGGATGACCAACCTCTCCCTGCCGTTGCGCCAGGAGCTGGAAGCGGAATTCACCATCAACCACATTCAGGTAGACCGCATGCAGCGCAGCGGTGACGGCACCATCAAGAATGCCGTTAAGCTCTTCGACGGCCTGGTGGTGGAATCGGTGCTCATCCCTACCGAAACGCGCACCACGGCCTGTGTATCCAGCCAGGTCGGTTGCAGCCTGGATTGCAACTTCTGCGCCACGGCCCGCCTCAAGCGGATGCGCAACCTGAACCCCGATGAAATATACGACCAGGTACTGGTCATAGACCGGCAGAGCCGCCTCTATTTCGGACGGCCTCTGAGCAATGTGGTCTTTATGGGTATGGGGGAGCCCATGATGAACTACCCCAACGTGATGAAGGCCATTGAAAAGATCACTTCGGAAGAGGGGCTGGGGCTTTCACCCAAACGAATCACCGTTTCCACCTCGGGAGTGCCCAAGATGATCCGGAAGATGGCAGACGAGGGCCCGCGCTTCAAGCTGGCTGTTTCGCTTCATTCGGCCGTGGATGCCACGCGTACTTCCATTATGCCCTTCAACGCCACCTTCCCCCTGTCTGAACTCAGGGAGGCCATCGGGTACTGGTACAGCCAGACACGCAGCCGGGTCACCTACGAATATGTGGTCTGGGAAGGCATCAACGACCAACCGGCCGATATTGAGGCCCTGATCGACTTCTGCCGGGCCGCTCCCTGCAAGGTGAATCTCATCGAGTACAACCCCATCGGCGATGAGCGCTTTCGCCAGGCGCCGGAAGCAACCCTGGCCCGGTATGTGCGCGCCCTGGAGGGGGCGGGGATCACCGTAACCGTTCGCCGGTCCCGCGGGGTGGATATAGACGCTGCCTGCGGCCAGTTGGCCAACAAGGCGGGCGGCTGAACCGTGTACTGTTTGCGGAAGCCGCGGAATTCCCTTTCGGCAGTGAAATGATATGCGGCCAATTTGCGTACTTTTATAGCCGCCGGAGTACCGGCACCAAACCAGCAGAACTTGAAGACCAGTGCGCGGATCCGGGAGCCCATTGAACGGGAGATGGAACTTTTCGAAAAGAAGTTCCACGAGTCCATGTCGTCGAAGGTGCCCCTGATCAACCGGATCACGTACTACATCGTTAACCGGAAAGGGAAGCAGATGCGGCCGATGTTCGTGCTGCTCACCGCCAAGCTGCTCAACGACGGGGAGGTGAACGAGCGGACGTACCGGGGTGCTTCCGTAATTGAGCTTATCCACACGGCCAGCCTGGTGCACGACGACGTGGTGGACGACAGCTACAAACGGCGGGGATTCTTTTCCATCAATGCGCTTTGGAAGAACAAGATAGCCGTGCTGGTGGGCGATTTCCTCCTGGCACGGGGCATGCTGCTCTCGGTAGACCATGACGATTTCGACCTGTTGCGGATTATCTCGGTGGCCATGCGCGAAATCAGCGAAGGCGAACTCCTGCAGATCGAAAAGGCACGCCGGCTCGATATTACCGAGG
>DATIPV010000455.1:0-1883 GCA_035471525.1 Robiginitalea sp. | reverse complement strand
CGACGACGTAGGCCATTTTATAGCGAGCCACATCAGCGATTCGGACGATTTCAGGGGGTTGAACCAGGAAAATATCGGCCTGGGGAAATCTACCATTATCTGACCCGGTACGAAGGGAATCATACCTACCTCCGCGCCCCTGTGGCCGGAGGTTTTTTTATAAAGGGAACCGATCGGCAGCAACTATTGAATTCACGCGCCATTGTTTTATCTTTGGTGGCTTAAAGCGGCAGAATGAAAATCTCCTATAACTGGTTAAAGCAATTTCTGGAAATTGACTGGCCGGCCGAGCAAGCGGCGGAGCTCCTTACAGACCTGGGTCTCGAAGTGGAGGGAATAACCGAATTCGAATCGGTTAAGGGAGGCCTCGAAGGGGTTGTCGTGGGGAAAGTGCTGAGCTGCGAAAAACACCCCACTGCCGACAAACTGTCGCTCTGCCGGGTAGATATCGGCCAGGGCGAGGCGGTGCAAATCGTCTGCGGGGCGCCCAATGTGGCCGCCGGGCAGAGCGTGCCTGTGGCCACCATAGGCACCACGCTGTACCCTACCGAAGGAGAGCCCTGGAAGGTCAAAAAAGGGAAGATCAGGGGTATGGAAAGCCACGGAATGATCTGCGCCGAAGACGAAATCGGCCTGGGCAGCAGCCATGAGGGGATACTGGTTTTGAACACCGAGGCCCCTCCCGGCACCCCCTGTGCCGAAATTTTTGACGTGGAGCGCGACCGGGTGCTCGAAATCGGCCTCACCCCGAACCGGGCCGATGCCATGAGCCACTATGGGGTGGCCCGCGACCTGCGGGCCGGGCTCAAACACCGGAAAATATCGCGGGAACTCATTACCCCCTCTGTGAGCAATTTCAATGTCGACAACCGCAGCCTGCGCATCGACGTCTCCGTGAAGGATGCCGCCCTGGCGCCCCGGTATTGCGGCATTACCCTGTCGAATCTCATCGTGCAGGAATCGCCCGACTGGCTCAAGAACCGGCTCAGGGCCATCGGGCTGAATCCCATCAACAATGTGGTGGATGCCACCAATTACGTACTGCACGAGCTGGGGCAGCCCCTGCACGCCTTCGACGCCAACCGCATTCACGGGAAAAAGATCGAGGTCAGGACCGTGGCAGCCGGCACTAAATTTATGACCCTCGACGGGGAAGAGCGCGTGCTGCACCAAGACGACCTGATGATCTGCGATGGCGAGAAGCCCATGTGCATTGCCGGGGTCTACGGAGGCATCAATACGGGGGTTACCGAAGATACGCGCCACATCTTTCTGGAAAGCGCTTACTTCGATCCGGTTTCCATTCGAAAGACTGCCAAGCGGCACGGACTCAACACCGATGCCTCCTTCCGCTTCGAACGGGGCATCGACATCAATAAGGTGGATTACGCCCTGATCCGGGCCGCCATTCTGATCCGCGACATTGCCGGGGGCGATATCAGCTCCGATGTGGTCGACCTCTATCCGAAGAAAATTCCAGATCACAACGTGTTCCTCTCCTACGAGAAGATCCACAGCCTCATCGGCCAGGAGATTCCCAGGGATACGATCATCGCCATTCTGGCCTCCCTGGACATACAGGTAAAAAGCGTGACCGAATCGGGCCTGGGCCTGGTGATCCCGTTTTTCCGGGTCGATGTGTACCGGGAGGTAGATGTAATCGAGGAAATATTGCGTATTTACGGGTACAATAACGTTCCCGACAAAAAGAAATTTACGGCCTCCATTTCGCCGCCCGACAGCACCGAGCCCCACACCGTTCAAAGCCAGCTCGGCCGGCAACTGGCTGCCAACGGCTTTTACGAGATACTGGGCAACAGCCTGTGCAACCCGCAGCACAATGCCCTTCTGGACAGTGCGAAAGGGGATACAGTACCCCTTTT
>DATIPV010000454.1:0-2563 GCA_035471525.1 Robiginitalea sp. | reverse complement strand
AATTCAAAGGGGCCACCGAAGAGCAGCAAAAGGCACTGATGGACCCTATCGCCTTCTACGACCCGGAAGTCCCGCCCGAAGAGCGGCCGCTTGAGATCCAGTTTTTCAGCCTGATGCGCAACCTGACCGTTTGCGGGTATTACACTTCCAAGGTGGGCATTGCCGACCTGGGCTACAAGGGGAATACTCCCAACGTATGGGACGGGGTGCCACAGGACGTCCTGGACAAGCACGGCATGGCTTATGAGCAGGAGTGGCTGGCCAAGTGCGTAGACCAGTCTGCCAGCAATGAAATAGCCCAGTGGGACGACGAGGGGAACTTACTAACCTGATCAATACCGTTATGAAAAAACACGCCATTATTTTATTGGGGGCCGCCCTGTTTTGCCTGGCAGGTGCCTGGCGGGCAAATGCCCAGGAATTCGGACTGCAGCTTTACAGCCTGCGCGACCAGTTCAAGACCGATGTGGAGGGGTCCCTGGCCCAGATCCGCGATTGGGGTATCACGTATATCGAAGGCGGCGGCACCTATGGCTATTCACAGGATGAATTCATGAGCCTGCTTGCCAAATACGGCCTGAAGACCGCCAGCATCGGGGCGTCTTTCGAGGAACTCGAAAAAGACCCGTCTGCCCTGGCCGAAAGGGCACGCGCCTTTGGCGCCACGTACGTGATGTGCGCCTGGGTGCCCCATAACGGGGATGACTTTACCCTGGCCGATACCCAGAAGGCCATCGAGGTTTTCAATGCCGCCGGTAAAGTTTTGTCTGAGGCGGGCCTCACGCTGGCCTACCACGCCCACGGGTCTGAATTCAGACCCTATGAAGGCGGTACGCTCTTCGACCTGATGGCCCGGGACGCTCAGCATTACAAGTTCGAGATGGATGTTTACTGGGTACAGCACGGCGGGGCAGATCCGCTGGCGCTCCTGAACCGGTATCCCGACAAGTTTGCCCTGATGCACCTGAAAGACATGGAGAACGGGGTTCAGGGCAACCAGACGGGGCATGAAGACGTGGAGACCAACGTGGTGCTGGGGACCGGCCAGATCGATATCGCCGGTCTGGTGAAACGGGGCGCCGAGCTCGGTATCCGCTATATGTTCATCGAAGACGAATCGAGCCGGGTGCTGGACCAGGTACCAGAGAGCCTGCGATTCCTGCGGTCGCTGTAACCGTTCTCCGGCCCGAACCGGATCAGAGCCGTTTTACGGCTACCCCCACCATGGAATCGGCTGTGCCGTAGTACAGAAACCAGGCGTTCCTGTAGAATACGAGCCCCTCGATAAAGGTGGTGCCGGCCTGGTACTGCCCGCTTTGCTCGTGAGGCAGGCTGGGGCATATAAACGGGGAATCGAGCCGCCCAATCAGCCGCTCGGGCCGTGCCGGGTCAAAAAGGGCCTGCCCGCCGCAGTAGCTTCCTTCGGGGGTCTGGCTGCCCGACCCTTCCCCGCTCAGGTTCTTCCCGTTGTACAGGAGCAGAATGCCGTTTTCGGTATACAGGGCCGGTGGGCCCGGCTCGGTGAGGTGGCTGTCAAAATCGTGCAGGGTAGGGCGAAAGCTCTGCTGCAACCCGCCCTTATCTTCCAGGGTCGGGACCCAGTCGGTCCCGTTTTCGGAATAGGCCACGTTCACGAATAATTCTCCCCAGTACATCACATAGTTTCCATTGATTTTCTTTGCTATAAGCCGCCCGTCTTTCAGTTCGGTAAGCACCGAGCCCGATTTGCTCCAGGTATTCAGAAAGGCGCCCTGGTGGGCGGTTTCGAAGACGGGCCCCTGCTTGATCCAGTGCCGCAGGTCGGCTGATGTGGCCGCGCTCAGGCGGGCTGTTTCCCGGTTCCAGGCCGTGTAAAGCATCAGGTAAGTGCCGTCTTCCAGTTCCACCACCCTGGGGTCTTCCACGCCCCCGGGGTCTTCCCATTTGCGGAAAGCATCCCGGTCGGGATACAACACGGGCTGCGGGAGCTTGGTAAAATGCAGTCCATCTGTGCTGTACGACAGGCCAATGCGGGAGGTGCGCCCCCCGATGCCAGCCACGGGATTGTCTTCGGCCCTGAAAAACAGGAATACGGTATCGTTGCGCACCACGGCAGCCGGGTTAAAGACGTCGGCCCGTTGCCATTGTACCTCGACCCCCTTAACGGGACATTCAAATCGGGGGTCCGGATCGGCCTGCAAGACCGGGTTTTCAGCGGGCTTCTCGAATCCCAGCAACCAGGGCTGCTGGGCATATCCCGCAATCTGGCATGCGAGGAACAGGCACAACGCCCCTGTAATCCGACCTGTATTCATGCGTTGGGAGCTTGGTTCGAGCCCGAAAGATACGCACAAATTGCTCCGGCGCAACGATGTGGGGTCTCGGCCGGTTTGGCTATCTTTAACACAAACCAACCCCTGTGAGACATCTCCTGTGCGACCTGCCGCTGCAACCCTTTTACCTGGGGGTCCTGGTTTGTGTGCTGGCGCTGGGGGCCTGCCGGGATTCGCCGGGCAAACTACCCGCCAGCGAGGCGGGCCCGGAGGCAGCAGACCCGATCTTTCCAGATCCGGTTGTGCCTGAA
>DATIPV010000453.1:0-2108 GCA_035471525.1 Robiginitalea sp. | reverse complement strand
CCTCTGACTTCTCGCAGATGTACCGCTACACCAAAAGGCGGCTCTCCTACGGCAAGTTGCCAAACCCCTTCCTGAACTGGAGCCTGCTGGTGGCTACCAAACTCATCTACGTGGTCGTGTGGATCATTATCCCCATCCTTGTGCTGGACATCGCCTGGTGGCAGGTCCTGCTCGGGTTCTTCGTGATGCATTACGTGGCCGGGGTTATCCTCAGCGTGGTATTCCAGCTGGCCCACGTGGTGGATCACGCCGACATGCCGCTGCCGGAAGCCGATGGCAACATGCAGAACAGCTGGGCCATTCACCAGCTTAAGACCACCGTGAACTTCGGCACCCGCAACCGCCTGGTGAACTGGTTTACCGGGGGGCTCAACCATCAGGTAGAACACCATATTTTCCCGAATATCTCGCACATCCATTACACAAAAATTGCCAAAATTGTGAAGGAGACGGCGGCCGAGTTCAATTTGCCCTACAACGAATACAAAACGACCCGAAAAGCGATAATTTCGCACTTCAAACACCTGAAGGAACTCGGCAAAAAGCCCAGCCTTCAACTGCAGTAAACCAGCACGCACATATGAATCAGTTTCTCTCCGAGCGGATCATCAATATGGAAACGTCGGCCACCCTGGCTATGGCCGCCAAAGCCCGTGAACTCAGGCAAGCAGGCAAAGACATTATCGGCCTGAGCCTGGGGGAACCCGACTTCAGCATCCCCGACTTTATCAAGGAGGCCGCCAAGCAAGCCATAGACGAAAATTACAGCAGCTATTCCCCGGTAGACGGGTCCGGAGACCTGAAGGAAGCCATCTCCCGGAAATTCCTGCGCGACAACCACCTGCCCTACAAACCCGACCAGATTGTGGTCTCTACAGGGGCCAAGCAATCCCTGGCCAACGTGGCCATGGTGATGATCAACAAAGGGGACGAGGTAATTCTGCCGGCCCCGTACTGGGTTAGCTACCGCGACATCGTGAAGCTGGCCGAGGGCGTGCCGGTAGAGGTGCCTACCGGCATAGAGACCGATTTCAAAATGACCGCCGCACAACTGCGCGCGGCCATAACCCCCAGAACAAAGATGCTCTGGTATTCCTCGCCCTGCAACCCGAGCGGGTCGGTTTACAGCAAAGAGGAACTCGAAAGCCTGGCAGCCGTGCTGCGGGAACACCCGGGCATTTTCGTGGTATCGGATGAGATCTACGAACACATCAACTTCCGGGGGGGGCATGTGAGCATGGCCGCCCTGCCCGGTATGTACGAGCGCTGCATTACGGTAAACGGGGTATCCAAAGCCTATGCCATGACCGGATGGCGCATCGGCTTTATAGGCGCACCGGCCTGGATTGCCAAGGCCTGCACCAAATTCCAGGGCCAGATTACCAGCGGTGCCAACGCCATTGCCCAGCGGGCGACCATTACGGCCCTCGACGCACCTCTGAGCAAGATCCAATACATGATCGACAAGTTCCAGCAGAGGCGCGACCTCATCCTTTCCCTGCTGGCCGACGTTCCCGGATTCAAGGTGAATGTCCCCGAAGGGGCCTTCTATGTGTTCCCCGATATTTCCTCCTTCTTTGGGAAGACCCTGCGCGGGCACCCTATCGGCAACGCGGCCGACTTTGCCATGTACCTGCTGGAGGAAGCCGAGGTGGCCACCGTAACCGGCGAGGCTTTCGGGAATGCCGACTGCATCCGCATATCCTACGCTGCCTCCGAAGAGGATATTCGCCAGGCCGTAGCCCGGATACGGGCAGCCGTGAGCTGAAAAGGGGTCCTCAGATGCGTTTCCAGAAGTAGGGTGTCAGCAGAATAAGCACCGTAAAGAGTTCCAGACGCCCGGCCAGCATCAAAAAGCTGCACCACCATTTGCCCAGGGCCGGAAGGCTGTTGAAGTTGCTCAGCGGGTCGAGGGTGCCGAAGGCGGGGCCCACATTGCCCAGGGACGAGGCGGCCCCCCCTATGGCCGAAACGAAATCGAGCCCCAGCAGGCCCAGCACCAGGGCCCCGATGATGAACAGCAGCATGTACAGCACGAAAAAGGCGATAATGTTGTACACGATGTGTTCGGTTACGGTCTTGTTGTTGTAACGCACCGGGATAATGGC
>DATIPV010000452.1:0-2241 GCA_035471525.1 Robiginitalea sp. | reverse complement strand
AAAATCGGGGCCGCAGTCGATCACATACACCTGCCCGTCTTCCGATTCCACCATAACCGAGACCCGCAAGCGTTTGTCGCGGGGATCAGCGCTCAGGCAAACCGGGTGCTTGCTGCCGATAACCGGGATGCCCTGGGATGTTCCGGTACCGAGGAATGTGATCTTCAACTGTTGGTCCGTTTTCCTCAAATTTATAACTAATTTATTACTCAGAATGGCCCTTCTTTTTATCTTTGTTCCCTGAAAGCGTCCTGTTATGGCTACCGTTCAAAAGAATGAGTTCGAATTCGAGAATGTTCCTTCCATCAAAGCCAAAACACTCCGGATCAACCTCAATCCTGACATTTATGGGACCTTTGCGGAAATAGGGGCCGGACAGGAAACAGCCCGTCATTTCTTCAGGGCCGGCGGGGCTTCGGGCACCATTGCCAAAGCGATGAGTGCCTACGACAAGGATTTCAGCGACGCCATCTACGGCTTGGAACAGGACGGGCGCTATGTTACCCAAAGCCGCCTGAAAACGATGCTCGCCCACGAGATGAAACTCATGGAAGAGCGCATCAGCCGGGAGCGCCACCCAGACCGGCTGTTCTTCTCCTACGCCAACACGGTGGCCACCATCGACTTTTCAAAGCGCTACAAGGGCCATGGCTGGGTGGGCATCCGCTTCCAGCTCGACCCGAAACAAAAGGAGTTCGACGAGATCGTCCTCCACCTGCGCTTCAAGCAGAACGAGGCGCGCCTGCAGCAGGAAACCCTGGGCATCGTGGGGGTAAACCTCATATACGGGGCCTTTTACAAATACCACAAGCCCCGCAAGCTGCTGAAGTACCTGTACGACCACATCGACCAGGATACCCTGGAGATCGATATGATCAACTTTTCCGGACCCAACTTCGCCCATGTGGACAACCGCCTGATGAGCCTACAGCTGATCCGGAACGATATGACCGACGCAGTCATGTTCGGGCCCGACGGCAACAACCTGCTCCCGGCGGCCGTTTTGTATAAAAAGAATATCCTGGCCCTGCGCGGCAGTTTCCGCCCCGTCACCAAAGTGAACATGGACATGTTCCAGAAATCGTACGAAATCTTCGTGCGGGAACAGACCGTAGACCCGAAGAATGCCATTGTGATCTTCGAGATCACCCTGTCGAACCTCAAATCCTCGGGGGAAATCGACGAGCAGGATTTTATGGACAGGGCCGAGCTGCTCTGCTCCCTGGGGCAGACGGTGATGATCTCCAAATTTTCGGAATATTACAAGCTGGTGGAGTACTTCAACAACTTCACCAAGGCGCGCATTGGCCTTACCATGGGGGTCAACAACCTGGAGGATATCTTCGACGAGAAGTACTACAGGCATCTGAGCGGGGGCATCCTGGAAGCCTTCGGAAAGCTCTTCTTCAAGGATCTGAAGGTGTATCTCTACCCCATGATGAACCCCGATACCGGGCAGATCATGACCAGCAACAACATAAAGGTGCACCCGCGGATGAAGGAACTCTACAAGTTCTTCAAGTACAACGGAAAGGTGATGGACATTATCGACTACGATCCGGATATACTCAACGTCTTTTCCAGGGATGTGCTCAAAAAGATTGTCAACGGGGAGCCCGGCTGGGAAGAGATGCTGCCCGAGGGAGTTGCGGATATCATCAAGGAAAAACATCTGTTCCTTCCCAAGAAAGGGGAGGCCGCACCCATATTCGAATAAAAAAGGCCGGGAACTCCCCGGCCTTCTTTTTTTCAGGCCCCTGCCAGAATCTGGGCGGCGTGGTCGCCGGTTTGCACCTTGTCGATGACCCGGGTAATGGTGCCCTGCCCGTCTATTACGAAGGTAGTGCGGTAAATGCCGTCGTATTCGCGGCCCATAAACTTCTTAGGGCCCCATACGCCGAAACCTTCGATGACCACGCGGTCTTCATCGGCCAGCAGCGGGAACGGGAGGTTGTATTTCTTCCTGAAATTGGCCTGCTTCTTCTGCGAATCGGCGCTGACACCCAACAGGGCATATCCGGCCGACTGTAATGCGCCGTAATGGTCGCGCAGGTTGCAGGCCTCGGCCGTGCACCCGGGGGTATCGGCCTTGGGATAAAAGAATACCACCCAATTCTTTCCGGCAAAATCGGTATTCGAAACCGGGTTTCCGTCTTGATCCGTTACCGTAAATTGCGGTACTTTATCACCCACTTGCAAAGTCTTCATGGCTGCTCTAATTTTTGTTTATTTATTTTGGCA
>DATIPV010000451.1:0-2428 GCA_035471525.1 Robiginitalea sp. | reverse complement strand
CTTCTAACCCTGTTTGGCGCCCTGGCCCTTAACGGCCAGGACAGCGCTACCATCAATCAGAAGGACGGCCTCGCCCTGGAGGGCTACGACCTGGTGAGCTATTTCAGGGGAACGGTTATCAGGGGCAGCCCGGAATGGGAGGCTTCCCACCAGGGCGTTGCCTACCGGTTTACCTCTGAGCGGAACCTGCACCTGTTCCAGGCAGACCCCGACCGCTACCTGCCGGCGTATGGGGGCTGGTGCGCCTACGCCATGGGCAAATCGGGGAACCGGGTGCCTGTGGACCCGCGAATCTTTAAACTGGTCGGTGGTCGCCTGCTCCTTTTTAATGGCTCAGGCCTGACCAACGCGCTTAAAAAATGGAATAAGCAGGAGGATAAACTGCTGCGCATGGCCGATGCCAACTGGGATAAAACTTCGGGGAACTAAAGCGTATAACCAGGAATGCGCGCCAGGCGGGGGCATTGGCCGGGGCGCCCAAAATCGGCTCATCTTCCTATCTTACTGTTAGGGCAGCGGTGCGCGCACCGGCCCCTTTCCGGGAAGATGCGATCTGTTCAACCAACGACTAAACAGCGTACTTTGTAAAACGGCAGGGCGAATAGTGCGGAACAGTAGCCCGGATATTTGTCTGTAACCTTACATGAAATTTTCACAAGCCATGCCATCCAACCTCCCTCTCAGCTCGCTGTTACGCCTGGCCTGCCTGGCCCTGCTGCTTGTCCCGGCGCTTACCCGGGCACAGCCCGGCCCGGACAGCCTCCGTACCGAATACCTCGACCGCCCGCTGGGCCTCGATGTGGAAACCCCGCGCTTTTCCTGGCAAATGACCCCGCCCGGTGGAGGCCGTGGCTCCCGGCAGCAGGCCTACCGCATTCTGGTGAGCGCGCCCTCAGGGGCTGTGGTCTGGGATTCCGGCCGGGTCAACAGCGGGGAGTCGCTGCTGGTGCCCTATGGCGGGTCGGCCCTGCAGCCCAAGACCCGCTACCTTTGGGAAGTGACCTCCTGGGACCAGGAGGGGCGGCAGGCCCGGCGGGCTTCCTGGTTCGAGACCGGCTTGCTCGACCCCGATCCGGATTCAGGAGCCTGGCAGGGGGCTGCCTGGATAGGGGGCGGCGACGCCGACCTGCCTTTCTATTCCCACGCCCTCTCGGTGTTCCGCCTTGATTTCACCCTGCAGCTCGACCAGGCAACCGGCAGCGAGCGAGCGGCTTTTGTGCTGGGGGCCAACGACCTGCGCCTGCTCAGGCGGGACTATAACATTCAGGGCGTGCAGTCGGCTCGCAAGGGCCATTACCTGGCGGTGGAGCTCGATATTTCAGGTCTGCAGGCCGATAAGCCGGCCCGGCTGCACCTCTACCGGGTAGGCTACGCCCCCGCCGATTCGGCAGAGGTGCCCTTTCAAAGCTTCGACATTTCGGAAACCCTGCTCAACAGGGGCAACCGCTACCAGCCGCACCGGGTCTATCTTACCTCCACCTTCGGCATGGTGCGCCTGTTCCTCGACGGGACCGAAGCCGAACACGAGGTTACCCGGAGCGAGTCCGACAGCCCCTTCGCCCCCCGGGGCGTGAATGTGAACCCCGTGGGCCGCGGACAGGACTACATCAGCTTCCCCCTGCTGGCCGACATCGGCTTTCGCCTGCCCCCGGGCCAGACGGCCACCTTCAGCCAGTATGAGGTGCGCCACGCCCGGGAGCCATCCAACCTCCTGTTCTCTGAGCATCCAGGCGGTACCCCGGGCTATGCAGGCCTGTTTGCCGACCACATAGGGCCCGGAGCGCAGCTCGTTGCCGGAGGCCTGCAGCTCAGCGGGGGGGAGCAGGGCCTGCTCCTGACGGCCGACCCCAGCCGCAATGCGGCCCCCATGCTGCGCACGGCCTTTCAGGTGGCCGACAAGCCTGTGGCCGCCGCCCGGCTGTATGCGACGGCACGCGGCATCTACGAAATGCACCTGAATGGCCAGCGGGTGGGGGAAGCCTGGTTCGCCCCGGGCCTTACCCAGTACAACCGGCACCAGCAATACCAGACCTACGACCTCACCGAACAGCTCCGGCCCGGAGCGGAAAACGTACTGGGCGGCTGGCTGGGCGAAGGCTGGTGGTCGGGCAACATTACTTACAGCGGCGCCAACTGGAACTATTTCGGCGACCGGCAGTCGCTCAGGGCCCTGCTCGAAATCACCTATGAGGACGGCAGCCAGACCGTTGTGACAACCGGCCCCGAAACCTGGAAACTCCACACAGACGGACCCTTGCGCAGCGGCAGCTTTTTCCAGGGGGAGGTATACGATGCCCGCCTGGAGGCCGGCCTTGGAAAATGGACCGAACCCGGCTACGACGACAGCGGCTGGAAGCAGGCCCGGGTCGTTCCGCTGGCAGGGACCACCTTCCCCGGGCTTTCTTTCGACGGCGGGCAGTTGATCGGG
>DATIPV010000450.1:0-1742 GCA_035471525.1 Robiginitalea sp. | reverse complement strand
GCCACCCGGGCATACAGGTCGCTGTGGATGCCGGCATGCGACTGGATTTGTTCGCTGTAGCCCCGTGTAACCGGCTGCCCGTTCCATACGCCTCCCAGGTCGGAATACAGTCCAAAATGGATGAACATCGAAAACTTATCGGCCTGCCACCGGGCCAGGTGCTCCGATTGCCCATACAGGGCCGGCAAACCGACCAGGAAAAAGGTGATGCACAATTGTACCTGAAGAAGGGTGCGCCTCATTTTTTTAAATCTAGCCGGCCTTTTAGCGGGTCTGTCAGTCTGGCTCAACCTCCACGATCAGCTCTACCTCCACGGCGATATTGCGGGGCAGGGAGCCCATGCCCACGGCGGCGCGGGCGTGCTTGCCCCGTTCCCCGAACACGGCCACCATCAGGTCCGAAAACCCGTTGATTACCTCGGGCTGATTCGTAAAATCGGGGGTGGCATTCACCATCCCCAATACCTTTACGATGCGCCTCACCTTTCGCAGGTCGCCCAGTTCGGCTTTTAAAACAGCCAGTTGGCTGATGGCCGTAAGGCGGGCGGCATCATACCCCTGCTCCTGGGTAAGGTCGGCGCCCACTTTTCCGGTGAGGTAGGTTCCGTCGGCCTGCATGGGGCCCTTCCCGGCCAGGAACAGGAGATTGCCGCTGCGCACCGCATTCACGTAGTTGGCAACCGGGGAAGAGGGCACGGCAAGCTCTATGCCCAGTTCCCGGAGGCGGGCTTCGGGATCAAAGTCTGGCAGGGCATCTGCCATAGTTGCCTCGGGGTTTTCCAAGGCGGGCTCGGCGGGGTTTTCACCGGTCCGTTGTTGCCCGCACGACAGCAGAACCGCTATCGGGAGGCACAGAATTACAGGGGGTATGGTTCGCATCTTTCGGTTGGTTTTCGCTAAAGATACAAAGTTCCCCGCTTTGGGATTTCCAATCGGCCGCCGCCTAAACGACCGTAGGCACTTCCCCGGGACCGGCCGGTTTGGGGAGGTGATGGGCGTCTAATACCCCCAGGCGGATGAGCTGCACGAGGTCTTTGTTGATAACCTCGCCAAAGCAAATGCCGGAAGCGTCTTTTTTCGGCCACAATTCGCGGTAGATGCGGTTGGCCGCATCCGGATCGCCGTCGAGCAGGTCGCAGTGTGCCGAATTGCACTTCACAGACAACAGGCCGGGATGGAGCTCTTCTGCCTGGTAGAGCATTTCCCGGGCCCGGTCGGTAGCCCCGATGCATATATCCAGCCAGGCCATATTGTTCAACGCACGGGCCAGTGAATCCTGCAGCCAGGGAGCCTGTTTCCCATATGTGCTTACCTTTTTCCACTGGTTAAGGATACGCTGCTGGTAATGCCTCTTTTCGTTCAGGTCGAGGGTGCTGTCTACTTCCTCTTCCCATCGCCGGATTTTTTCCAGGGAGGCCTGCAATTTTACATCTCCGGACTCCACGGTTTCGAAGTAAGACCTCAATATTTCCAAATCGGCCTTCATATTCGGATGGGCGGGGGTATTTTCCAAAGCTTTCAGATGGCCCTGGCTGCTTTCGGCAAGGGCTTTCCCAAGCTCCCGGTATTTCCAGTCGCCCGTCGTCTCGAGCCGGTGGCGATACAGTTCTAGCAGGTTCAGCACGGTGGCGCCAATATCGGCCCTGAAATTTCCGGGCTGTTTCGACTCCAGGTAGAGCCGGGCCTCCAGGGCTCGCCCGAAGGCTGCCTCGGCTTCTTCCCACTGCCCGACTTCAGACAGG
>DATIPV010000449.1:0-2573 GCA_035471525.1 Robiginitalea sp. | reverse complement strand
TAAGGGTACCTCCGATCGCATGAAGACGGTGGTTGGGAAAAACTGCCTGATAATGGCTTACAGCCACATCGCACACGACTGCATTGTCGGGAACAACTGCATATTTTCCAACAATACCACCCTTGCGGGCCATGTTACTATTGGGGAGCATGTGGTCCTGGCCGGGATGGTAGCTGTTCACCAGTTCGTCTCTATCGGCAGCCATGCTTTTGTGACGGGGGGCTCCCTGGTGCGCAAGGACGTTCCGCCCTTTGTGAAAGGGGCCCGCGAACCTATGTCGTATGTCGGGATAAACTCGGTAGGCCTGCGCAGGCGCGGCTTCAGTTCGGATAAAATCAGGGAAATCCAGAACATTTACCGCATTCTTTATCAGAAAAACTACAACAACACCCAGGCCGTGCAGATTATCGAAGCGGAAATGGAGGCCACCCCGGAACGGGACGAGATCCTTCAGTTCATCCGCGATTCACAGCGGGGAATCATGAAAGGATATTTCAGTAATAATTAAGTATGGCATCAACTTCAGATATCCGCAAGGGATTATGTATCCGCTACAACAACGATATATTCAAAGTAGTTGAATTTCTTCATGTTAAACCGGGTAAGGGGCCGGCCTTTGTCCGGACCAAACTCAAAAGCCTGACCACGGGTAAAGTGCTCGACAACACCTTTTCTGCCGGTCATAAGATTGAGGACGTGCGCGTGGAGACCCGCAACTACCAGTTCCTGTATTCCGACGGGCAGACGTACCACTTTATGAATACGGACGACTACAACCAGATCGCACTTCCCGAGAGCGCCCTCGATGCCCCTGACCTTTTAAAGGAGGGCGAAATAGTTACCATTATCTTCAACACGGAAGACAGCATGCCCCTTTCCGTGGATATGCCGGCCAGCGTAATACTCGAGGTTACGCATACCGAACCGGGCGTGAGGGGTAACACGGCAACCAATGCCACCAAACCGGCTACCGTGGAAACCGGCGCCCGCATAAACGTACCCTTGTTTATAAACGAAGGCGAGCGGATCAAGATAGACACCTCTAACGGTTCCTATATGGAACGGGCCAAGGAATAGGACACCATCCCGTATGAAATTTCCAAGGACTTACCAGTTATCTGAAATTGCCGGCCTTATCGATGTTCCCTTCATCGGCCCTGAAAGCTTTCCCGTTACCGGCATGAACGAGATTCATGTGGTGGGGCCCGGAGATATCGTTTTTGTAGACCATCCCAAGTACTACGAAAAGGCCCTCCAGTCTGCGGCAACCGTGGTCCTGATCAACAAGGAAGTGGATTGCCCCGCCGGAAAAGCCCTGTTGATATCGGAAGACCCTTTTCGGGATTTTAACGCCCTGACCCGTCATTTCAGGCCTTTCTTTCCAGAGGGATCGGCAATATCGGCTTCGGCCGAAATAGGGCAGGGTACCAGCATTGGCCCCAATGTCTGCATCGGAAGCGAGGTTCGCATCGGCAGGGACTGTGTGATACACCCCAACGTCACGATCCGCAATCACTGCATTCTTGGAGACCGGGTGGTGGTGCAGAGCGGCACGGTAATCGGGTCGGATGCCTTTTACTATAAAAAGAGGCCGGAAGGATTCGACCGGCTGTTGTCGGGAGGGCGCGTGGTCCTCGAAGACGATGTGGAACTTGGCGCGCTCTGCACGATTGACCGGGGCGTGACCGGGGATACGGTTATCGGGTCGGGAAGCAAGCTGGACAACCAGGTACACGTGGGCCACGATACGCGCATCGGTTCGCGCTGCCTGATTGCTTCACAAACCGGCATTGCCGGATGCGTCGTAATCGAAGACGGCGTAACCCTGTGGGGGCAGGTTGGGGTAACCAGCGCCATCAGCATAGGCAAGGGAGTCGTGGTTTTGGCTCAGTCCGGCGTATCAAAGTCTCTGGAAGCAGGAAAGACCTATTTCGGGAGTCCTGCAGAAGAAGCCCGGGAACGGCTCAAGCAGCTCGCGAACCTGCGACAGCTGCCCGCCATAATGGAACAACTTAAAAAAAAATAGCAAGGGCTTGCCTTTCAGGGGCCGTGGCCTATTTTTGCACAAACCTAAAAATACAACTGATCGCATGAGTGTTCTCGTCAATAAGGATTCCCGCATAATCGTACAGGGCTTCACGGGGAGTGAAGGCACCTTCCACGCCGAACAGATGATTGAATACGGCACCAATGTGGTGGGAGGGGTAACCCCGGGCAAAGGCGGTCAGAAACACCTGGGCAAACCGGTTTTCGATACGGTACAGGATGCCGTTCGGGATACCGGGGCCGATACAACGATCATTTTTGTGCCACCCGCATTTGCCGCCGATGCCATTATGGAGGCCGCCAGTGCAGGAATCAAGGTTATCATTACCATTACCGAAGGGATCCCGGTAGCCGACATGATCAAAGCTTACGATTATGTGCAGCGATACGGAAGCCGGCTGGTAGGGCCGAACTGCCCCGGAGTGATTACCCCGGGAGAGGCCAAGGTGGGGATCATGCCCGGCTTTGTTTTCAAAAAAGGCACCGTGGGGATTGTCTCCAAATCGGGGACACTGACCTACGAGGCT
>DATIPV010000448.1:0-3559 GCA_035471525.1 Robiginitalea sp. | reverse complement strand
TCGTCCCTGAGTCGGTAGGGGTCAATCGCTGCAAAACCCGCTGCCCCTGCTCCCGGTAGGAAATATAGTGGCGGCCCCGGAAATCGAACGCAATGCGGCTGGTACGGTAGCGGTCCCCCCCGGCCACCTCTATGGCCCGGTTTACCACCTCCTCGGCCGAGAGCGCGGGCTCGCGCGATTCCCGGCAGGCACTCAGCGCCACAACCGACAACAGTACCATCAGGTATTTCATAGCTTTCAATCTTTATGCAAATGTGAGAATTTCTGACGGTTCTCGCAGATGCCGGAGCGTTTTCAGGCCTTTTACGGGTAATTTGTGCTAATTTTGCCTGTTGTGCAGAAAAAAATAGACATAAAAAACAAACGGGCCCGTTTTGACTACGAGGTGTTAGACACCTTTGTGGCGGGGATCGTTTTAACCGGAACCGAGATCAAGTCGATCCGCGAAGGAAAGGCGTCTATATCGGAAAGTTTCTGCGAATTCAACCAGCAGGGGGAACTCTTCGTGGTGAACATGAACGTGGAGGAATACAGCCATGGGTCGCATCACAACCACCTCCCCAAGGCCGAGCGTAAATTGCTGCTGACCCGACAGGAGCTGCGGAAACTCGAAAAGGAGGTAGGTGCCTCGGGCCTCACCATAGTGCCCCTGAACCTGTTTCTCAACGAAAAGGGGCTGGCCAAGCTCCGGATTGCCCTGGCGCGGGGGAAAAAGCAGTACGACAAGCGGGAAACCATCAAAACGCGCGAATCGAAACGGCAGCTCGACCGCGTCAAGAAATCCTTTAATACCTGATCAGTTCTTGTCTTCCAGCAAGGGGACAAACCGGAAAGCGCCACAGGGCTGGCGTTCGAACTTCCTTTCCGAGCTGCGCCGGATGAGCATCATGGTCTGGTCTTCGACCCCAACCGGAATAACCAGCCTGCCGCCGATGGCCAGTTGTGCCATCAGGGGCTTCGGAACTTCAGGGGCCCCGGCTGTTACGATAATGCCGTCAAAAGGGGCTTCTTCGGGCATGCCTTTGTAACCGTCTCCAAACAGGAACTTCTTGGGCCGGTATCCCATTTTCTTGAAAAACAGACTGGCTTTCTTAAACAGGGTGAGTTGGCGCTCCACGGTATAGACCCGGGCTTTCATATGAAGCAAAACGGCAGTCTGGTACCCGCTTCCCGTACCGATCTCCAGAATTTTGTCTCCGGGCTTTACCTGCAGCAGGCTGGTCTGAAAGGCCACCGTGTAGGGCTGGGAAATGGTCTGGTCGGCGGCGATGGGGAAGGCCTTGTCCTGGTAGGCGTGGTCTTCGAAGCTGCTGTCTATGAACAGGTGGCGCGGAACAGCCCGGATGGCGGCCAGCACGGCCTTGTCTTCGATTCCCTTGGACGCCAGGATCTCGGCCAGCTGGTTGCGTTTGCCCCGGTGTTTAAGGGTATCTTTCAAGTGGGTATGATTTGTGGCTAAGTTAGACATTCTCTTGTATTCCCCCCAAGGGCCCGTCCGTAAAAATCGGGGAATGCCGGGGCCCGAAAGCTGAGCCGGGCCTTTTGTGAGCAGCAAGGCGCCTGCCATTAGGGACGGTCTCGCAAACTATGTTTATTTTTGGCAAAAATTCGAGGCAGATGATACAAGCCGGAGTGCTCGGAGCAGGTCATTTGGGAAAGATCCACCTGCGGTTGCTGAAAGAATCGGCCCGGTATGAGCTGGTGGGGTTCTACGACCCCGACGAAATACAGGGCCGCAAGGTTTCCCAGGAATTCGGGATTCCCTATTTCGACAACATGAACCGCCTGATAGAGGCTGTAGACATGGTCGATGTGGTAACCCCTACCCTTTCGCACTACGACTGTGCCCGCAAGGCCATCCAGGCCGGGAAGCACGTATTTATCGAGAAGCCCGTTACCCATACCCATGCCGAGGCCCTGGAGCTCATGGAATTGGTAGACCGTTACGGGGTAAAGGCCCAGGTGGGCCATGTGGAGCGCTTCAACCCGGCATTTACCGCGGTGGCTTCCCTCCTGGAAACGCCTATGTTCATTGAGGCCCACCGCCTGGCCGAATTCAATCCGAGGGGGACCGACGTCCCGGTGGTGCTCGACCTCATGATCCACGATATCGATATTATCCTGAGCGTGGTAAAATCGGAAGTACGCGACATACAGGCCAGCGGGGTGTCGGTCATTAGCCGTTCGCCCGACATCGCCAACGCGCGCATCGCCTTCGAGAACGGCTGCGTTGCCAACCTGACTGCGAGCCGCATCTCGCTCAAGAATATGCGGAAATCGCGTTTTTTCCAGCGCGACGCCTATATATCGGTCGATTTCCTGGAGCGGAAGGTTGAAGTGGTGCGCATGAAGGATGCCCCCGCCCGGCCCGAACCCTTCGATATGATCTTGCAGAACGCCGAGGGCGAGAAAAAGCAGATTTACTTCGAAAATCCGGAAATACACAGCAATAATGCCATTCTGGACGAGCTGGAACAGTTTGCCGAGGCCATCGGGTCGGGCCATGAACCCCCGGTATCGCTTGCCCAGGGTGCCCGGGCCCTGGACGTGGCCCTGCGCATCATCGAGGCCTTTGAAGCGAACCCCGACAGGTCCAAACGCTAACAACCCATAATACCCCAAACATGAAGAACATCGCAGTTATCGGCGCCGGCACCATGGGAAACGGAATCGCCCACGTATTTGCCCAGCACGGCTTCCAGGTCTCGCTCACAGACGTTTCCCAGGACCGGCTGAAAGAAGCCCTTGCCACCATTGAAAAGAATCTGGAGCGCATGGTGGCCCGGGAACTGATCGAGCCCGCCCGGGTGGCACAGACCCTGAAGAACATCACAACGGGGACTTCCCTGGCCCAGGGCGTGAGCCAGGCCGACCTGGTTGTGGAGGCAGCCACCGAGAATTCGGAACTCAAGAAAAAAATCTTCCGCGAACTGGACGAGAACGCCCCGGCCAGCGCGGTGCTGGCCACGAACACCTCTTCGATCTCCATTACCGAAATCGCGGCGGTTACCAGACGCCCCGCACAGGTAATCGGGATGCACTTTATGAACCCGGTACCCGTGATGAAGCTCGTGGAGGTGATCCGGGGATACAGCACCAGCAACGCCGTGACCGAAGCGGTCCTGGGTCTGGCCCGGGACCTCGGAAAGACCCCCACGGAGGTAAACGACTACCCGGGCTTTGTGGCCAACCGCATTCTGATGCCCATGATCAACGAGGCCATCGAGACGCTTTATAACGGGGTAGCCGGCGTGCAGGAGATCGACACGGTTATGAAACTCGGCATGGGGCATCCGATGGGCCCGCTGCAGCTGGCTGATTTCATAGGGCTGGATGTTTGCCTCTCCATCCTGGAAGTAATGTACAGCGGGTTCCGGGCTCCCAAGTATGCGCCCTGCCCCCTGTTGGTCAAGATGGTGACCGCCGGCAAGCTCGGGGTGAAATCGGGCGAAGGGTTCTACGACTATTCGGAATCGCGGAAAGCCGAACGCGTATCCGCTCAATTTTCCTAACCCCAGTCGTCCTGATAAACCCTCTTGCATGGGACTTGCCGAAAACC
>DATIPV010000447.1:0-3137 GCA_035471525.1 Robiginitalea sp. | reverse complement strand
GCCAGGGCCTGTGTCTCGCCCCGGGTAAAGAGCGCCGACCCGTGGGTGGAGGGCAGGTAATCTACCTCGCACCAGATCGGGCGTATCTCGTCGGTCTTCCGGCCGTCCAGGCGAATGCCCTTATCCAGGGTCAGGTTCCGGACAGCTTCCTTTTCGGCCTTGTAGTAGTATTTCTTGATCAGGTCGCCGGATTCTTCCCGTTCTTCCTCGCTGAAAGAGGCCATAACCTCCTCTTTGAGCGCTGAAAATGCAGCGCTCCGCTCTTTTTTGGAAGAACCGCCCTTGGCGATGGCAAAGGCCTTGTCGTAGGCCAGGCTGCGGACCTTGGTAGCCATGGCTTCGTTTTCGTCGGCCTGCTTGTACTCGCGCACTTCCTTGCGGCCCACCTTCTCGGCCAGTCGCAACTGGGCCTCTATCTGGACCTTGACGGCCTCGTGGGCAAATTTGATGGCCTCGGTCATATCCTCCTCGGAAATCTCAGCCATTTCGCCTTCCACCATCATAACCGAGTCTGCCGAGGCTCCTACGATCATGTCGATGTCGGAAGATTCGAGTTGGGTACGGGTCGGGTTGATAACGAATTCCCCGTTAACGCGGCCTACCCTTACTTCGGAGATGGCGCACTCAAACGGGAAGTCAGACAGCTGGATGGCGGCCGAGGCGGCCAGTCCGGCCATGGCGTCGGGCATCACATCCTCGTCGTGCGACATGAGCTGGATCATCACCTGGGTCTCAGCGTGATAGTCTTTGGGGAACAGGGGGCGCAGCACCCGGTCTACCAGGCGCATCACCAGAATTTCCCCGTTGCTGGGGCGAGCTTCCCGCTTGAAGAAGCCGCCGGGATAACGCCCGGAGGCGTGGAATTTTTCGCGGTAATCCACGGTGAGGGGCAAAAAATCTACGTCGGCCGCCTCGTAGTTGGACACTACGGTGCACAGCAGCATACACTTGCCCGATTGCACGACTACGGAGCCGTGGGCCTGTTTGGCCAGTTTGCCGGATTCGATAGAGATCTCTCTACCGTCCCCGAGGTCAATGACCTCTTTAAAAGGTGTTGGAATCATACTTTGTAATTAAGTCCCTGCCTTGCAGGAATAGGTTAAACATGGTCTACCGTCTTACCGGACGGTCAGGGTGTGTGTTGTGTGGGTCGACCCATGAAAAACCGGGAAGTAAGCTTTTTATGTTGCCCCGCCGGGGCGGGGGCTTTAAGTGCAGGCGGCCGAGCCGCCAAAAATCGAAACAGGGGAACCCGTGGGTTCCCCTGCGCCGTTTATTTACGGATATTGAGTTCCTTGATCAGCTCGCGGTACTTTTCGATATCCTTGTTCTTGAGGTAATCCAACAGGCTTCGGCGCTTTCCCACCAGCTTTACCAGGGCGCGCTCGGTGTTGAAATCCTTTTTGTTGGTACTCAGGTGCTCCGTCAGGTAGTTGATCCGGTGGGTAAACAGTGCGATCTGCCCTTCGGTCGATCCTGTGTTGGTTTCGGAACCTCCGTGTTTCTTGAAGATTTCCGACTTGATTTCTTTGGTTAAATACATGCCAATATTGTTGTAAATGATTTTTATGTATCTGATTGACACTCAATCAGGGCGCAAAGATAGTAATATTTTTACGATACCTGGTTTTACGGGCCCGGAAAATTTATGCCCGATACCTTCAGAAATATAAATTCCGGGGGGCTATTCGCCTGCAGCCTCCTCGCGCAGCGGCAGGTTCTGAATCAGATCGAGATAGAGGTTCACCTTCTTTTTCAGGTCGCGGCGGTGCACGATAAAGTCCAGGAAGCCGTGCTCCAGAACAAATTCGGCCGTCTGGAATCCCGGGGGCAGCTCCTTTCCTGTGGCTTCTTTCACCACGCGGGGCCCTGCAAAGCCGATCAAAGCACCCGGTTCTGCGATATTAATGTCGCCCAGCATGGCGTAAGACGCCGTAGTGCCGCCTGTTGTAGGGTCGGTGCAGAGCGAAATGTAGGGCAGGCCGGCATCGGCCAGCTGGGCCAGCTTGGCCGAGGTTTTGGCCAGTTGCATCAGGGAAAGGGCCGCTTCCATCATCCGGGCACCCCCCGATTTGGAAATCATCAAAAAGGGCAGTTGCTTCTTGATGGCGTAATCGATGGCACGGGCAATCTTTTCGCCCACCACGCTGCCCATGGATCCGCCGATAAAGGTAAAATCCATACAGGCCACCACCAGATCGCGCCCCATGGACTTGCCCACGGCGGTGCGGACGGCGTCGTTCAGCCCTGTTTTCTTTTCAGCCGCCACCAGGCGCTCCGAATACTTTTTGGTATCGACGAATCCCAGCGGGTCTTTCGAGCGGAGGCCGGCGTCGAGTTCCGTGAAGCGGTTGTCGTCGAACAGGATCTGGAAGTATTCCTTGCTGCCGATGCGCACGTGGTAATCGTCTTCGGGGCTCACGTAAAAGTTCCGGGCGAGTTCTTCCGACTCTACGATTTTTCCAGTGGGCGACTTGTACCACAGGCCCCTGGGAGTATCTTTCTTCTCCTCGGTGGCCGTTTGAATGCCCTTTTCTTTTCTCTTAAACCAGGACGACATGCGATGTTTTCTTTTGGGGGTTACAGATGCCTAGGGCTACAAGGTATTCACATTGTTCAGATCTTCAAAGGCCTTTCTCAACCTTTCCACAAAGGTTTTCTCTCCTTCGCGCAGCCAGACCCGGGGGTCGTAGTATTTCTTGTTCGGCTGGTCGGGGCCCTCGGGGTTGCCGATCTGCGACTGCAGATAGGCGCTCTTGGCCTGCATATAGTCGCGCACCCCGGCGGTGAAGGCGTACTGCAGGTCGGTATCTATGTTCATCTTGATAACTCCGTAGCCGATGGCTTCCCTGATTTCCTCCAGAGTAGATCCCGATCCGCCGTGGAACACAAAATCGATGTGGTTTTGCCCCACCTTGTATTTGCGGGTGATGTATTCCTGCGAATTGCGCAGGATTTTGGGAGTGAGCTTCACATTGCCAGGTTTGTAAACCCCGTGCACGTTCCCGAAGGCAGCCGCTATGGTGAAGCGGTGGCTCACTTTGGACAGCTCCTCGTAGGCGTATGCCACTTCCTCGGGCTGGGTGTAGAGTTTGGAATCGTCTACCCCCGTGTTGTCTACCCCGTC
Organism: Robiginitalea sp.; assembly: GCA_035471525.1. GTDB lineage: Bacteria > Bacteroidota > Bacteroidia > Flavobacteriales > Flavobacteriaceae > Robiginitalea. The sequence continues at coordinate 10 of DATIPV010000447.1, read as the reverse complement.
TTCCTCCCCG
>DATIPV010000446.1:0-2717 GCA_035471525.1 Robiginitalea sp. | reverse complement strand
AAGCGCACGTCTATATTCTTCAGGTTGTGTTCCCGCGCCCCCTTGATTTCTATAAATCCTTTGGGGAGCCTCCGTTTCTTCGGCACGGCGATCTGCAGCCGGCCGCTCAGGTAACGGGCCGTGTAGGTATCGGTATCCAGTATTTCAGCCAGGGTGCCGGTTGCAACCACCTCCCCGCCCAGGGTGCCTGCCTCCGGGCCGATGTCGATAATGCGATCGGCGGTGCGCATCATGTCTTCGTCGTGTTCCACTACGATAACCGTATTGCCCAGGTCGCGCAGCGATTCGAGCACCCCGATCAGGTTTTCGGTATCCCGTGGGTGGAGGCCAATGCTCGGCTCGTCGAGGATATACATGGAGCCGACCAGGCTGCTGCCCAGCGAGGTAGCCAGGTTAATGCGCTGGCTTTCGCCCCCAGAGAGCGAATTCGATTTCCGGTTCAGGGTCAGGTACCCCAACCCAACCTGCTTCAGGTACGTCAGGCGGTTCCGGATTTCGGTGAGCAGCCGCCTGGCAATCTTCAGATCGTGCGGGCCGAGTTCCACTTCATCAAAGAATCCGGCCAATTCATTTATGGGCACCTCCACCAGGTCTGAAATGGACTTGCCCCAGATGCGGACGTACTCGGCCTCCTTGCGCAGTCGCTTTCCCCTGCAGAGCGGGCATCGGGTCTTTCCGCGGTATCGCGAGAGCATTACCCGGTTCTGTATTTTATAGCTCTTCTCCTCCAGTTGGGTAAAGAACGCATGGAGCCCCGTGAAATATGGGTTGCCCTCCCATACCAGGTTTTGCTGGGCATCGGTGAGCTCGTACCAGGGTTTGTGGATGGGGAAATCGAACTTATAGGCGTGCTGTACGAGCTGATCGCGGTACCAGCCCATGCTTTCCCCCCGCCAGGGAAATATGGCGTTGTCGTAAACGGAAAGGCTGGTATTGGGCACCACCAGGTCTGCGTCTATGCCGATAATATCGCCATAGCCTTCGCACTTGGGGCATGCCCCGAAGGGGTTGTTGAAGCTGAACAGGTGCACGTTGGGTTCCGGAAAAACCATCCCGTCAAGCTCAAAACGATTGCTGAATTCGGTGCGGGCGCCGTCGTCGAGCGATTCCAGGACACATACCCCTTTTCCCTCGAAAAAGGCGGTATCGACGGCCCCGGCCAGACGGTTGAAAAAGTCTTCATCCGATTTGACCACGATCCGGTCTACCACCAGCTCGAACGCGCGATCTATGCCTTCCATGTCGGGGGTGATGCGCACCACCTCCCCGGCGTGCTTGATGCGGGCATATCCCTGCTTCGCCAGTAACTGGAGCGACCTGCCCACATCGCGGTCTTCGGGGATCCGGACAGGGGCCAGCAGCAGTAGCCGGGAGCCCTCCCCGTAACGGCTAACCCGGTCGACCACATCCGAAACGCTGTCTTTTTTTACCTCCTTCCCGGATACGGGCGAATACGTTTTGCCGATACGCGCGAAAAGCAATTTCAGGTAGTCGTAGATTTCCGTGGTAGTGCCGACTGTCGACCGCGGGTTGGTGGAATTCACCTTTTGTTCGATGGCGATGGCCGGGGCGATACCCCGGATGTAATCTACCTTGGGTTTATCGAGCTTGCCCAAAAATTGCCGGGCGTAGGAAGAGAGGCTTTCCACGTAGCGTCGCTGCCCTTCGGCGTAGAGGGTGTCGAATGCCAGGCTCGATTTACCGCTCCCCGACATCCCGGTAATAACCACCAGGCGGTTGCGGGGAATAAGCACATCTATGTTCTTGAGATTGTGGAGGCGCGCTCCCTTTATAATGATATATTCTTTCGGATTGGCACCTGCTACTGCCGGGTTCATAGGGTCTGGGATAATGTGCTAAGATACGACAAGGCCGGTTGAAAGACCAGGTCATGCGCGCCTGATTTTGGGTTGCCGTTCATCGGAGTTTTTTTGACCCTGATAAAATTTTTCTATATTTGAGAGTCTTAACCCTCAAACGACTGCCTATACAGCAACATTACTTTTTTGAAACCATAACCCAAATCCGTGTCGGCGGGCCCCGTGGTCCGCAGGCCGACGAACCTCAAAAAAGTAAGTTGTATGTACCAGCAGGCAGACGATTCCACGCTCGTAAAAGCGTATGTTCAAGGAGATGAACGCGCCCTTGAAATTCTAATAAACCGCCACAACCAGCGCCTTTCCTCTTTTATCTATTCGAAAGTATTCGACCGGGAAATTACCGAGGATATCTTCCAGGACACCTTTATTAAAGTAATCCGTACCCTGAAACTGGGCAAGTATAATGAGGAAGGCAAGTTCTACCCCTGGGTCATGCGCATTGCCCACAACCTGATCGTGGATCACTTCCGCAAGAGCAACCGGATGCCCCGGCATGAGTCGGGCCCCGAGTTCGATATTTTCTCCGTACTGCAGGAAAGCGCCCTCAATGCCGAAAAGCAGCTGATCAAGGACCAGATCGAATCGGATATCCGCGACCTGATCGAACAACTGCCCGAAGACCAGCAGCTTGTTTTGCGCATGCGGATGTACCAGGACATGAGCTTCAAGGAAATTGCCGAAAACACAGGGGTAAGTATCAATACTGCCCTGGGCCGCATGCGCTACGCCCTGATCAACCTCAGGAAGCTCGTAGAGCAGCATCAAATAGTTTTGACGAATTAATCGGCCATAGGTCGAGTGGGCATACCCGCTTTCGATCCCATTGCGTTATTTTGA
>DATIPV010000445.1:0-2807 GCA_035471525.1 Robiginitalea sp. | reverse complement strand
GACAAATACGAGGAAATGGACGAGGTGAGTTCCGTTATCGTGAACAAGAACATGTTCGAGCTCCTCATGAAGATGGATGTGGATGTAGACGACCCGGAAGCCAGGGAATTCATGGATATCGCCAAGAGCCTCAGCGGCGTTAAGGTGTTTATTACCGAAGACAAGGCAATTTCGGACGATATGAAAAGCACGGTAGACCGCTACCTGAAATCCTCTTCCCTCAGCGAGCTGATGCGGGTGAAAGACAAGGACGCCAATGTGAAGTTCTACATCCGCCAGGGAAAAGACAGCGATCATGTAAGTGAGTTGCTGATGTTCGTGACCGGTATCAACCACAGCGATATTCAGATGAACGACCGCAACATTGAAACCGTGCTGCTCACCCTTACCGGCGATATCGATCTGACCAAGATCGGGGCGCTCACCAAAAAGATGAACCTGCCCGAAGAACTGAACAAGGCAGAGAAGTCCAAAAACAAAGGATAAACACAAACCCGTGCCGCGGCTACGGCCGCGGCACGGGATTTTAAACGGATCGACATGAGACGCATATACTGGATGAAAGCCTGGATGTTTCTGGCCCTGATCTTCTTGCTGGTCCTCGGCGGCTGCGCGAGTACCCAGAGCCTGCAGGAATATTTCGTGGACAACGCAGATAACCCTGACTTCCTCTCCCTGGATATCCCCGCCAACATACTGAATCTCGACGAGGTCGAGTTTTCAGATGAGCATCGCGAGGCAATAGGCAGCCTGCGCAAGCTCAATATCCTGGCCTTCCGCAAAACCGAGGCGAATGCGGCGGCCTACACGGAAGAGAGCGCCAAGGTAAAGGCCATCCTCAAAAACCCCGATTTCAAGGAACTCATGAAGCTCAATACCCAATACGGGAAGGGCGTCGTAAAATATCTCGGAAACGGAGATGCCATTGATGAGGTGGTCATTTTCGGCGACAGCCGGGAGAAAGGATTTGCCCTGGTGCGGGTGCTCGGCAGGAAAATGAACCCCGCCCATTTCATACAGGTTATGCAGGCCATACAGAGCTCCGACCTGGAAGGGCAGGGGCTGGGCGACCTGGCCGGCCTGCTGAAAGGCTGAGACCGGCTCTCAAAAAACGGAACGTAAAAGAAATCCCGCAGCCCATGGGCTGCGGGATTTTTTATGGGTTGCCGGGAACGGGCCTCAGATGCCGGTATAGGTATCGGGCCTGAGGGCTTTTAATTCGGCCTTAACGGCTGGGCTTACCTCGAGGGTCTCAATAAAGGCAGCCAGGGTTTCGGCCCCGATTTTCTCGTGGGTTCGCGTGAGCCCTTTCAGCGCCTCGTACGGGTTCGGGTAGCCTTCCCGCCTCAGGATCGTCTGTATGGCCTCTGCCACCACAGCCCAGTTGTCGTCCAGGTCTTCCCGCAGGCGCGCTTCATTGAGCACGAGTTTGCCGAGGCCCTTCAGGCTGGCCTGGAAGGCGATAAGGGTGTGGGCAAGGGGCACGCCAATGTTGCGGAGCACGGTGCTGTCGGTAAGGTCGCGCTGCAGTCGGGAAATGGGCAGCTTGGCCGACAGGTGTTCGAAAAGGGCGTTGGCGATGCCCAGATTGCCTTCCGAATTTTCGAAGTCGATCGGGTTCACTTTATGGGGCATGGCCGAAGATCCTACCTCCCCTTCCCGGATCAGCTGCTTGAAGTAATCCATGGAAATATAGGTCCAGAGGTCGCGGTCCAGGTCGATCAAAATGGTATTGATGCGCTTCAGGCCGTCGAAAAGGGCGGCCATATGGTCGTAGTGCTCGATCTGCGTGGTGGGGAAGGAGTAATGCAGCCCCAGGGTCTCTTCTACGAACTTCCGGCCAAAGGTTTTCCAGTCTATATCAGGGTAGGCGATATGGTGTGCGTTGAAATTGCCCGTTGCACCCCCGAACTTGGCGGCGTGCAGGCTCCGGTTCAGCAGCTCGAGCTGTTCCCGAAAGCGCACCACAAATACCTCCAGTTCTTTTCCCAGCCGGGTCGGCGAAGCCGGTTGCCCGTGGGTGCGGGCCAGCATGGGGACCTCTGCCCATTCCCCGGCCAGCTCCTCCAGTTTCTGAATCAGGGTTCTCAGGCCGGGCAGGTACACCCCGCTTACAGCTTCCTGCAGGGAAAGGGGTATGGCGGTGTTGTTGATGTCCTGGGAAGTGAGCCCGAAATGCACGAATTCCTTGAAAGCGCCCAGCCCCAGCCGTTCGAACCGCTTCTTGATGAAGTATTCCACGGCTTTTACGTCGTGGTTGGTGATTTGCTCGATGTCCTTAATGGCCTGGGCATCTTCGGGACGAAAATCGGTGTACAGGCTGCGCAGGGCCCCGTAGGCCGAGCGGTCGATCCCTTTCAGCTGCGGGAGGGGCAGTTCGCACAGGGCAATGAAATACTCCACCTCGACCCGGATCCGGTAACGGATCAGGGCGGCCTCGGAGAAATAGGCGCTCAGGGCGCTCACTTTGGCCTGGTAGCGGCCGTCTATAGGCGAGATGGCATGCAGGGGATTTGAGCCCATTGCTGATTGCATTAAGGAAAAGGCAAAGATAGGCATTAGCGCGGTTTTTCAAGCAGGTTCAGGATAGGTCTTGCCGCAAGCGCTCCGGGCGCTGCTCAATGGCCTGTACGCTGCAGGGGCGAGCCACCTGCGGGGCATGCACCCATCCGGTCGACCGGGCCGTTGAGAATCTGGGGGCAAAGGCGTAATTTAGCTGCAAAGGTCTACTCCATGAAATATCTGAAAAAAATCGCCTGGGCCCTGCTGATCGCATGGGTCGGGATGCAGTTCATACGTCCTGAGAA
>DATIPV010000444.1:0-5383 GCA_035471525.1 Robiginitalea sp. | reverse complement strand
GTCCAGCCCGCAGCATTCCTCGTAACTGCCCAGCTCTGTATTGTAGCTGGGGTCTTGCATGTAAGGGTTCAGGGCGTTGAACTCCGGATACACGCAGGTATCGGGAAGGGCGCAGCCCACGACGAACACGTCGCCGACCATTCCCCATTGTTCGGCCTGGCTGGTGCCGTCCTGGTCGCAGCCCCAGAGGAACATCGCCTTGCCCAGGTCGTGGATGAGGCCCACCAGCTGCATCCAGTCGGGCCGGTTGTCGGCCCGGATGGCCTCGGCGCTCTGGATGAGGTGCTGCACATTGGGCAGGTCGAGGTCCGGGTCGCTCACGTCGATGAGCCGGTTGAGCGATTCCATGGCCTCCCACAGCCCCAGGGGCCTGTCGAAGGTCAGGTATTTCCGGTGCATGCGCTGCACGTACTCATAGGTCTGGTTGCGGCGCATTTTCCGGTAGTGCTCCCGAACGGCTGTTTTGACATCCGGGGCCTGGTAGTTGCGAAAGGTTTTTTCCATATCAGACATTTCCAAGGATAAGGTATAAAAGAATCGTGAATGCCACAAGGAAGGTGCTGAAGGCCCGGGCGTGTTTCCAGGGCTGCAGGGCCACTTTCTGGGCGTCTTCCATCACAAAGGGGTTTTTCGGCGGCCAAAATACCGATACGGCATGCATCAAGGCGATGTTCAGCACGAATTCAATCCCCCAGAGGTGCACGAAATGCACGGGTACTTTTAGCACGTAATTGGTTACCACATAGAACACAAACCCGAACAGCAGACCGGCCAGGGCGCCCCGTGCAGATACCTTCGGGAACAGGAAGCCGGCTGCAATCACACTGGCGATGGGGATAAAAAAGATCCCGTTGAGCTGTTGCAGCAGCTGGTAGAGCCCCTCCGGGGCATCCCCCACAAAAGGCGCCACGGAAATGGCAAACAGGGCCAGCAGGAAGGACGACCATTTCCCGATGCGCACCAGGCCCTTTTCGCTGGCCTCCCGGTTGATATACCGTTTGTAGATCCCCAGGCTAAAAACCGTGGCCGCACTGTTCAGGGCGCTGTTGAAGGTAGTGAGCACCGCCCCCATCATCACGGCCACGAAAAAGCCCGTGAGCCATGTGGGCAAAACCATTTTTACCAACTGCGGGTACACCCGGTCGGGGGCGTCGTACAGGGAATCCCCGAAATGGTAAAACCCGATCAGGCCGGGCAGGACGATAACGATGGGGATCAGGATCTTCAATAGCCCAGTAAACAGGAGTCCTTTCTGGGCCTCTTTCAGGCTGGCCGCCCCGAGTACCCGCTGAATGATGGACTGGTGCATGGCCCAGAAATAGACCTGGTTTACCATCAGGCCGGTGAAAAGCACCTCAAAGGGCAGGATAGCCGCCCGGGAACCGCCCCCAATGCCGGCTTCCCGGCTAACCACGTTGAATTTTTCGGGGCTGTTCCTGAAAACCGCCACCAGGCCCTCCCAGGGGTCGTTGTCGCCTATGCTCATCAGGGCCAGAATGGGCACCAGCAACCCGGCCACCAGGAGCCCGAACCCGTTAATCGTATCGGTATAGGCCACCATTTTGAGCCCGCCGAAAACCGCATAGACCGCTCCCAGGGTCCCTACCAGAATAATGGAGAGCCACAGGCCCTCGTCCCGGCTGATGTCGAGCAGGCGGGAGATCTCAAAAATATCTTCCAGGTTCAGGGCCCCGGTATACAAAACGATCGGCAGCAGGGTGGCTACGAAGGACAGGATCAGCAGGAGGGCCACAATGGTGCGTATGAGCCCGCTGAAGCGTTTTTCCAGGAATTCCGGGATGGTGGTAAGCCCCATTTTCAGGTAGCGGGGCACGAAATACAGGGCGGCCAGCACCAGGGCCAGGGCCGAGGTCACCTCCCAGGCCACGATGATGGCCCCGTTCTTGTAGGCGGAACCGTTCATGCCCACCAAGTGCTCGGTGGAAATGTTGGTGAGCAGGAGCGAACCGGCGATGACCACCCCGGTGAGGGAGCGGCCGGCCAGAAAATACCCGTCGCGCGACTGCAGGGAATCCTTGCGCAGTTTCCAGGTGGCAAAGGCTGCCACAAAACCGGTAAAAAGGAGGAAGGTCAGGAAAGCCATCGGCCTAATGTAATCATTATGACCGAATTAAAAAGGCCTAGGTGCGCAGCAGATAGCGCGCCAGTTCTTCAAACTCCTCCTCTGGAGAAGTATTCGGGAAAGGCCGCCCGGCCCGGTCGTACCAGTAGCCGGCGTTCCAGCGGTCGCCTTCGACCCGGTGAAGATAGCCATGGATCCAGCTGCCCGTAACCCCGGGCATGTCCTGGGCAATGGCATGGGCCGTTTCCCAGTCGCCTTTCCCCCAGTGCCAGAGGGCCTGCAGCCCGGCGGGCCAATTAGCCGGGGGGGCTGCTTCCCGGAGGGAATCCCGGAAAGCATCATAATTTGGCGGGAGGGGCCTATTCACCATACCCGGCATGTATCAGCTGGAGGAATTCCTGTTCCGTTATAATCGGAATGCCCAGGTTTTCTGCCTTGGTCCTTTTACTGGGTCCCATATTGGCGCCGGCCACCACGTAAGTGGTCTTGGAACTGACCGAGGAGGCCACCTTGCCCCCGTTGTCTTCGATGAGCTTCTTCAGCTCGTCGCGCTCCAGGGTCTCAAAAACCCCCGAAACCACAAAGGTCTGCCCGTTGAGCAGGTCGGTCTGCCCCAAAAGCTGCTCTTCGCTCAGCGAAAATTTCAACCCATAGGCGCGCAGGCGTTCTACCAGCTCCCGCTTTACCGGGTTGCGGAAGAAGGATGCCACGCTCTCCGCGATGCGTTCGCCAATCTCATCCACCCGGGTCAGGTCTTCCGGCTCGGCCGCCATCAGGGCCTCGATGTTCTTGTAGGCCCGGGCCAGCTTTTTGGCCACGGTTTCCCCCACATGCCTGATGCCCAGGGCAAAGAGCACCCGCTCGAACGGTACCTGCCTCGATGCCTCGATGCCCTCGAGCAGGTTCGCTACCGATTTTTCCGCCATGCGCTCCAGGGGCAGGAGGTCTTCCTTGCGCAAGGCGTACAGATCGGCGTAATTATGGATCAGGCCCTGCTGGTGCAGCAGTTCCACGGTTTCCGACCCCATGCCTTCTATATCCATGGCCTTGCGGGAGATAAAGTGCTGTATCCGACCCGAGATCTGGGGCGGGCAACCCGTGTCGTTCGGGCAGAAGTGGAGGGCCTCCCCCTCGCTGCGCACCAACGGGGTCGCGCATTCCGGGCAGTTGACTATATACGGGGTCGGCACGCTGCCGGGAGGCCTTTTGCTCAATTCCACGGCCGTGATCTTGGGGATAATCTCCCCGCCCTTTTCCACATAAACCCAATCGCCTTCGCGTATGTCGAGTTTTTCGATCTGGTCCTTGTTGTGGAGGGAGGCCCGCTTTACGACCGTGCCGGCCAGCAATACAGGCTCCAGGTTGGCCACAGGGGTAATGGCCCCGGTACGCCCAACCTGGTAGCTGATGTGGAGCAGCCGGGTAAGGGCCTGTTCTGACTGGAATTTATAGGCCAGGGCCCAGCGGGGCGACTTGGCGGTATACCCGAGCTCGTTCTGTATCCTCAGGTCATTTACCTTAACCACCACGCCATCGGTCTCGTACGGCAGGCTGTGCCGGTGCTCATCCCAGTATTCGAGGAAAGCCATCACCTCCTCGAGATTGCGGCAGAGCCGGGCCGTATCGGGCACCTTAAAACCCATTTCCCGCATCCGGGCCAGCATTTCGAATTGGGTGGCCACCCCCAGGTCCTTGCCGACCATAGCGTACAGGAGGCAATCCAGGGGGCGTTCGGCCACCAGGCTGCTGTCCTGCAACTTCAGGCTGCCCGAGGCTGTATTGCGAGGGTTCATATAGGGGTCTTCCCCGCTTTCGATCCGATCGCGGTTCATGCGTTCAAAGCCCTTGATGGGCAAAATGATCTCCCCCCTCACATCGAAGCGGGGCGGAAAGTTCCCTTTCAGGCGCAGCGGGATGGAGCGGATGGTCTTCACATTGGCCGTTACATCGTCGCCCTGTACCCCGTCTCCGCGGGTTACGGCCCGTACCAGGAACCCTTCTTCGTACGTGATGCTGATAGACGCCCCGTCGTATTTCATCTCGCAGGTAAAATCGACCGAAACCTGCCCCATCAGCCGCTCGATGCGAACTTCCCATTCCTGCAGCTCCTCCCGGGAATACGAATTGTCGAGCGAATACATGGGCGTATCGTGCGCCACGGTCTCGAATTTCTTGGTAACGGCCCCTCCCACCCGCTGGGTAGGCGAATTCGGGTCGAAAAACTCCGGGTGCAGGCGCTCCAGCTGCTGCAATTCCTTCATTTTCATGTCGAACTCGTAATCGCTGATCGCGGGTGAGTCCAATACGTAATACCGGTAATTGTGCTCTTCCAGTTCGGCCCGCAGGGCTTTGATGGTTTCGGCAACCTGGCTCATCGGCTCAATCGGTCTTTAGGGTTTGGTGCGTACTTAGTCGGGCGCGCACAAAGCGCGGCTTTCCAAAAATATCCTTTTTCAGCTGAACTTCCTGCATGCCCGCATGGGCGAGCAGGGCCTCCACAGCCGGCCCGAACTGCTCGTGGATCTCCACATACAGCCAGCCACCCGGCTTCAGGTGTGCCCTTGCAAGGCCCGAAAGACTCCGGTAAAAAAGGAGCGGGTCATCGTCCGGGGCGAAAAGGGCTTCTGCCGGTTCGTGCGCGCGCACATTCGGCCGCATGGCTGAGGCTTCTGAAACCGGTACGTATGGCGGGTTGGACACGATCAGGTCAAAAGGCCCGCCCAGCGGCCCGGGGCTGCGCATGTCGGCCTGGTGCCAGCGTATTTCCACGCCATGCGAAGCGGCGTTGCGGCGGGCGTATTGCAGGGCTTGCAAAGAGCAGTCGAGGGCGTGGACCTGGCTTCCGGGCAGGTGAACGGCCAGGGCGATGGCGATACAGCCACTTCCCGTACCGGCATCCAACAGGCTCCCGGCCGACAAATCGCCGGCATGCCCTTCCAGGATCCAGCGCACCAGTTCCTCCGTTTCGGGCCGCGGGATAAGTACGCCGGGGCCCACAGCGAGCTCCATATCCATAAAATAAGCCTTCCCGGTAATATATTGCAGGGGCACGTGCCTTTTCAGGGAAGCCAGGGCCTCGAACAGGGGCTGCTCCTGTTCGCGATCCAGGATCTTCTGGGGTTCCAGCCCCAGCACGAATCGCGGCAGGCCCAGGTAGTGCTCCAAAAGGTCGTGGAAAATCTGGTCGATCTCCTCGGCCGGGTAGGCCGAAGCCAGTTCCTTGCGGTAAACACTCCGGATTTCTCGCAGCAACACAGGCGCCCTAATTAAAGGTTCTTGCACATCCAGACCTGGCAGGCC
>DATIPV010000443.1:0-2405 GCA_035471525.1 Robiginitalea sp. | reverse complement strand
AAGCCTTGGGGTTTTGGTATTTTCAGAATGAGCCCCATTTAGGAACAACGCTGTGCAACAGCGTTATCTCCTAGCCATTCACTCAAGTAGTAACAAAAATAAAATCCAGGCTGGCACAGCCAGGCCTGGGTAATTTGTATTTTCAGACTGAGCCACTCTTAAGAACAACGCTGCAAAGAGGCGTTCTCTCCTTGCCGGCTTCCGGAATCGCTTCTCAAACAGAGAGAAGAGAATAAATTCCAGCGACCGGTTAACACTGCATGACATTAAAAAAGGGGAAAGCCCCCTCCCCCCGGTAACAAGATAATCCCCTGCCCTGCAAAAAACACGCATTTCAAGGACCTCATTTGGGTCGAGAGACTTTCGGCTCGAGCTGCCCTTATTCGAGTTCAATCGCCACATTCGGCATCCTCAAATCCCGGTGCACCGGCATTTCCGGCGGGTTCCTCAGTTCAATTCGGAGCGGTTTCCCCTTCGTCGGGGTAATAGCAGGCAGCGCCTTGCGATACAACACCTGGGGCACGTCGGTAAACACCCCAACTTCCACTTCTTTCCCGAATCGGTTAAAACTTTTGACCAGCAGGGTATTCTCGCCCTGCTCCAGGTGTAGCAAGAGGGCAGTCTGTTTCCCGGCCTCCTGCAACGGGTTGTTGCCAACGTACACCGGCTTCCCGTTCAGATACACGGCCAACCCGTCGTTCGTGGGCACACGGATCAGGACCTGGGCGCGTTCGGCAGCGGTCAGTTGCTGGAGCCAGTACCAGTTTTCGAGCATTGCTGCCGGGAGCCGGTAGCTGGCGTTGTTGCCGCATTCCTTCTGCAGTTCCCATTGCCCGCCACCCCAGGGCCGGGCGGGATCTGCCTGGGCCGGGTCGCCTTTGGGGCGGTCGATAAAGCCCGATAGCGGGCCATTGATATAGACCGGCCCCCAGGATATTTCGGCAGGGGGCAGGGGAGATGATATTCCTGCGCTAAAGGAAAAGGGGATGATTCTACCGTTGTAATCAAGAAGACCCTCGCGGCCTGCTTCCTGCTCGCTGTAATAGAGCACCGGTGTAACGGATTTGTTTCCAGCCGGAAGCAGGTCCCAGCGGAGGCCTACTGTGCTCCGGAACGACCCGTAATAATCGACCCCCGAAAAACTGTAGAGGGGCGTCGCATTGACCCGGTCAAGCACCAGGCCGCTCACCGGGCGCATTTCGTATGACCGGTTTTCTTCCAAGGGTTGTTGCAACCTGATGCGCAGAACCCGTACGGTGTATTCCGACAAAAATCCTTCGGGGAGCGATATTTCCAGGGTTTCATTTTGAATCCTGAAAGGCAGCTTCCTTTTTGGGTCGTCGAGCGGTGCTATCGACAGCACCCCCCCGGCAATGCCCCCGATCCGGATCATCCCGCCGGGAGGCGGTTGGAGCAAATGGAGATACAAATTATTGCCTTTTCGGGTCATTTCCGCAAATGGAAGCGGGTCTACGGGCGCTCCCGGTTCCGTCCCGTAAATGCCTTCGCTGTTGGCCTCCAACCAGGCGCCCATCTCTTCCAGTACCTCTCTCTCATGGTCGGGTACCGTGCCGTCTCCCTTGGGGCCGATGTTCAGCAGATAGTTGCCTCCCCGGGCCACCGTATGGACCAGGCTGCGGACCTTTTCAGCGCTTTTGTGCGATACGGGGATTTGGTCTTGCCAGGAACGGTACCCCCAGGTTTCGTCGTACATGGAAGCCGGCACCTGCCAGGGCACGGCAATCGCATAGTCGGGGTACTGGTTGTCGCCCATCACGCAGAAATCGCCCTGGTCGTTCCCGAGCCGCCCGCTGATCAGGCAGTCTGGCTGTAATTCCCGTACCAGGGCCCGAAGTTCGGCGCTCTGTTCCAGGGTAAGGGACCCCATGTCGAACCACAATTCGGATATGGGCCCGTAATTACTCAGCAGCTCGGTTAACTGGGCCTTGTTGTAGGCGTGGTGCTCGGGGGTAATAAAGTCGGCATTGTGGCTCGAGATCGGGTAGGCCTGCGGGTAGTGCCAGTCGATCAGCGAAAAATACAGCCCGAAGTTCAGGCCGTGGCGCCGGCAGGCGTCGGCCAGCTCCCCGACCACATCGCGCCCGAATGGGGTGGCATCCACAATATTGAAATCGGTGGTTTTTGTTCCAAACATGCAAAAGCCATCGTGGTGTTTGGAGGTTATCACAATAGATTTCATGCCCGCGCGCCTGGCCAGCAGGGCGATGGAATCGGCATGCCACCCGACCGGATTGAAGCCCTCTGCCACCCGGGCATACAGGTCGCTGTGGATGCCGGCATGCGACTGGATTTGTTCGCTGTAGCCCCGTGTAACCGGCTGCCCGTTCCATACGCCTCCCAGGTCGGAATACAGTCCAAAATGGATGAACATCGAAAACTTATCG
>DATIPV010000442.1:0-4045 GCA_035471525.1 Robiginitalea sp. | reverse complement strand
CGTATGTCCGGTACATCCCATGGGGCCGTCGAGCGGTTCGAACCCGTACTGCCTGTAAAGGCTCAGGGCCGCTTCCATATAAGGCATGGTTTCCAGATAACACCTGCGGAATCCCAGATCGCGGGCCGCCTGCAGCGCCTTTTCCAGAATGGCCCGGCCCAGGCCCTGGCCCCTTACCTCTGCCTTGAAGTACATTTTCTGCAATTCGCAGATATCGGGGGGTGCCCCTGACAGAGGGGCAATTCCGCCGCCTCCCCAAACCCGTCCCCGGCCTTCGATTACCCAGTACCGGCTGCGCGGAGCCGTATAGGTTTCATACATGGCATCCAGGGAAGGGTCTGCAAAAGCAGTGCCCTCGGTCGGGGCTCCGGTACCCGGAAGCACTTCGCGGACAACAGCTCCCAGCTCCGGGTCGTCCCCGGGCTGTATTTCCCGTATGCGGTATGGCTCCGAGTTCATGCTTTATATGCTATTTTTGTGCGGTGAAGATACAGGAAAAATACCTTTCCCGCTGCATTCAGCTCGCGGGGCACGGCCTGGGCAAAACCGCCCCGAATCCGATGGTGGGCGCTGTCGTAACGCATGGCGACCAGATTATCGGGGAGGGTTATACGAGCCCGTTCGGCGGGGCCCATGCCGAAGTGAACGCCATTCGTTCGGTGAGGCAGCCCGAACGCCTCCGGGAAGCTACCCTGTATGTTACGCTGGAACCCTGCTGCCATCACGGCAAAACGCCCCCATGCACCGACCTGATCCTGGAATCGGGCATCCCCAGGGTGGTTATCGGCCTGCAGGACCCCCATGAGAAAGTCGCCGGGAAGGGCATCGCACAGCTACGGGCCGGGGGCTGCCAGGTGACGGTCGGGGTGCTCGAAGCTGCCTGCCGGCACCACCATCGCCGCTTTTTGACCTTCCACGAGAAAAAAAGGCCTTTCATTATCCTGAAATGGGCGCAGAGCCCAGACGGCTTCCTGGCCCCGGAACCAGCTCTCCGCAAACCGGAGCGGCCCTTCTGGATCAGCGGGAACCGGTCGCGCCAGCTGGTTCATAAGTGGCGCACCGAGGAAGCAGCTATTCTGGTAGGCACCGAAACCGCCCTGGCCGACAACCCCCGACTCACCCCGCGCGATTGGTACGGCCCCGACCCGCTTCGCATACTCATCGACCGCACCCTGAGGGTTCCGGGCGGCACCCACCTGCTGGACGGGAAGGCCCCGACCCTGGTCGTTTGTTCCGAACCCGGGAACAGGCCTGTCGGTCCCCATACGGAATACCTCCCCCTGGATTTCGGGCCCGGCTTTGAGGGGCGTCTCTGCGCTGCATTGCACCAGCGGCAGATACTCAGCCTGCTTGTAGAGGGCGGGGCCCGCACCCTGGAGGCTTTCCTGCAGCACGGGCTCTGGGACGAGGCCCGCGTTTTTACGGGGCCCCGCGCGCTTCAGGGAGGCCTTCGGGCGCCCCATCTAAGCGGAAGGCTCCTGGAACAACGGCAGTCGGGGGAAGACCTTTTACAAATCTGGAAGCATGATTAAGAATCTGATCTTCGATTTCGGCGACGTGCTGATCGACCTGGACAAAATGGCCGTCCCGGAAGGACTTGCTGCCTACGGGGCAGCGGCCGCCGACAGCCGGCTCCAGCGCCTTGCGACCCAATATGAAAAGGGGCTGGTGCCTACCGACCGTTTTGTAGGCGATGCCTGCGATATTTTGGGCGAAAACCGGCCCGCCGAGCTGGTTTCCCTCTGGAACAGGACCATCCGCGACTTTCCGGAAGAAAGGCTGCTCTTTATCGAGTCCCTGCAGCGCGCCGGCACCCACCGCATGTTCCTGCTGAGCAATACAAACGAGCTGCATATGACCTATGTGGCCGAGCAGATGGGCCCGCTTCGTTACGGGCGGTTCCAGGCCAGCTTTGAGGGGTTCTACCTCTCTCACGAGCTGGGCATGCGAAAACCGGAGCCGGAAATCTTCAGACATGTGCTGCAGACCCACGGGCTGCAGGCCGATGAGACGCTATTCATAGACGATACCCTGGAACACATCCGCGGGGCGGCCTCCCTGGGGATCCACACCTGGCACCTCCAGGTCGGGGTCGAAACCATTCTGGAACTGCCAAAAAGAATCTGAGATGTGGGACCTTATCTGGAGTATCGCCTGTTCCACGACTATCTTCGTGGTATTCAAATTATACGATACCTACCGGATCCATACCCAGTACGCCATTATCGGGAACTACCTCACGGCCTTTGCCGTGGGGGCATTCTTCTTCAATGGCCCCGAAGGATTCTCAGGATGGACGGCTAAAAGCTGGCTGTTGCCCGCGGCGGCCCTGGGGGTCCTGTTCGTGTTCATCTTTAACCTGATGGCCCGCACCTCCCAGACATTGGGGGTTTCGGTTGCATCCGTAGCCACCAAGATGTCCCTGGTAATTCCGGTTTTCCTGGGGGTGATCCTGTACGGGGAGACCCTCGGGACTGTCAAGATCCTGGGGGTGGGTCTGGCCCTGGCAGCCGTTTTTTTCGCCTCCGTCCGATCGGGCGGGCACCGCCTTAGCCTGCGGTCGCTGCTACTGCCGACCCTGGTATTCCTGGGTTCCGGCATCATAGACGCAAGCCTGAAATACCTGGAAGAGACCCGTGTCCCCGGCCCGGAATTCCCGCTTTTCTCGGCCAGTGTGTTCCTGTCGGCGGCCCTGAGCGGGCTGCTGTACGTCTGGTTGCGCCGGCGGAAGTCGCTGCCGGGCCTGCGCCCGAAAGACCTGCTCGGGGCCATAGCCCTGGGAGTGCCCAATTTCTTTTCGGTCTACTTTCTGCTCAGGGCCCTGCAATATCCCGGATTGAACAGCGCCTCCCTCTTTACCCTCAACAACGTGGCCATCGTTGCGGTTACCACCCTGCTGGGGGTACTCCTGTTCCGGGAACGCCTCAGCCCACGCAACTGGCTGGGGGTGGGGCTGGCCGTGGTAAGCATTATTTTGGTGGGCATGTTATGACGGTGCCCTATAAAACCCTTACCGCCCCATGCGGTCCGGTCCTGCTCAGGGAAAGGAAGAGCAAATTCCTGGGTTTTGCCTTCCCGGCCCGGTCGCGCGAAGAAGTCGGTGCACACCTCGAAGGCCTGCGGGCCGCCTACCCGGATGCCACCCACATCTGCTATGCCTTCCGCATCGGCCTGGGCCGGCCCGAAACCCGGATGCACGACGACGGGGAACCGGCCTACTCGGCCGGGGCGCCCATATTCGGGCAAATCGAAGCGTTTGACCTGCACAATGTACTGGTTTGCGCGGTGCGGTATTACGGGGGTACCAAACTGGGGGTGGGAGGCCTGATCCAGGCCTATCGGGAAACCGCCCGCAACTGCCTGCAGCAGGCCATGGTAGTCTTAAAGGAACCCTGTCGTACCCTGGGGCTCGACTTCGGGTACGAGGCGCTCGATGCGGTCATGCGCACCATCGCGCACAACCAACTGTCGATCGAGCAGCAGGAAATGGCCCTGCGCTGCCGGGTGTTCCTCAGGGTTCCTGCAGCCCGGGAAGCAGGGGTGTTCGAGCTTTTTCAGGCCATACCCGGGGTGGAATCGGAGTGGATAACACCAGAAGGCACATAAGGTCCATCAGGCAAATTTTTCAAGCAGGTAGGCGGGGCAGCGCCTGGGCCTCCGGGTATTTGAATCCATAAAGGCCAATTCAGTCTCGGCGGTGGCTAACAGATCGCCCGTTTCGGAGCGGATTTCGTACTCAAATGCAATACGAACGGTAGGTATATTTTTTACCCGGGCAACCACCCGGATCAGGTCGTCATAAACGGCCGGTTTTTTATAGGATATCCGGAGCGAAATTACGGGCAGGTAACATCCGGTTTCTTCCATGCTTTTGTAGGAAATTCCCAGACCGCGAAGCCATTCCACCCGCGCGAGCTCCAGATACTGCGGGTAATTCCCGTGATAGACCACTCCCATCTGATCGGTTTCCCCATACCGCACCCGCAACGAAATTTCGTGCTCCAGCATTTCGGATTTTATGAAATTATCTTATATTTAAAGGCTA
>DATIPV010000441.1:0-2682 GCA_035471525.1 Robiginitalea sp. | reverse complement strand
AAACAGGATCCCCGCCATAAGCAAGGCGGCCCTGGCGTGGGAATTGACCCGTTCGGTCTGCTGTTTGAGATTGGGGTAATTTACGGTGACCGCCACCGCAAAGGCCAGCATGAATACCACGTGGGGCGGGGCAAAGCCGCTCACCAGGGCCACCACTGAAACCAGTATCAGGACTATATTCAACCAGAATAGGCGCGGCCGTTCATGGCCTGTAAGTTCAGATGCCTGCGACGCAGGCTGGTAGTCCTGAAAGCTTTCCGCAGACCCCTCCCGTCCCCTTTCACCGGCACCCATGCGATAGGCGAGCAGCAATACGAAAAGCAGCCCGGCCCCCACAGGAACCAGCAGGGGGTTGAACAAGTCGGTTACCGGAACATCCAGGGCAGATGCAGCGCGCAGGGTGGGCCCGCCCCAGGGCAGGATGTTCATGGTGCCCGCCCCCAGGGCCACAATGGTGGCCAGTGTGGTCCGGCGCATGCCGATGGCATCGTACAGGGGCAGCAGGGCCGGGACGGTTATCAGGAAGGTTACGGCTCCGGACCCGTCGAGATGAACGATCATGGCCAGTACGGCCGTGGCCAGGGCAATGCGCGCCGGGTCGCGTCCGGCCAGGCGGAGCAGCCGCCCTATGATCGGGCGGAAGGTGCCCGCATCGGTCAGGATGCCGAAAAAGAGAATGGCGAAAATAAACATGACCCCCGTGGGGGCGATAGCCCTGATGCCATCGGTCATAAAGGTGAAGACCTGAGAGCCGAAACCCCCGGCCAGGGCTGCCACTACGGGCACGGCCAGGAGGGCCACCACAGCCGATACCTTTTTGCTCATGATCAGCACGAGCAACACCACAATGGTTAAAAGACCTAAAAGGGCCAGCATAGGAAAGGGCGATTACGGTCTCTAAAATAGCCCTTTTTTAGTATCCCCGGGAATATAAGGGATCGAAGTACGTGCAAAGATTCTTACCTTTCCGGGGTTGTGAACTGCCTGTAAACCCATTCAGCTATGCGCCGCCTGTTCTTACTCCTCCTGCTCCTGGCCTCCCCGTCGATCCCATGTCTGGCACAGGGGTATCCGAAGGGCAGCGTCGTGGTCGATTCGCTGTATTCGGCCAATCTCGAAAACGACATGGGTGAAAGCCCCACCCGGGCCCTCTCGGTTTACCTGCCCCCGGGCTATGAGCAGGGCGGGCAGCGCTATCCGGTCATTTACTACCTGCACGGGTTTCTGAACAACCACACCCTGTGGCCGCAGATGGTGGAGGTGCTTGATTACGCCATAGCCTCCCGGCGCATACGTCCGTTTATCCTGGTAGTGTCTGACCAGCGCACCACCTACGACGGGAGTTTTTACAGCAACTCCGGACTGTACGGGAATTGGGAAGATTTTACCGCCTTTGACCTGGTAAGCTATATGGATAGCCATTACCGTACCCTGCCCGACCCGGGGAGCCGCGGGATCACGGGGCACAGCATGGGCGGGTACGGGGCCCTGAAACTGGCCATGCGCCATCCTGATATTTTCGGCAGCGTTTATGCCCTGAGCCCGGGTGCCCTGACCATCGTTCGGGAGTACGGCCCCAACAGCGACACCTACTCAGACCTGGCGAAAATCCAGACGGTGGAAGCCCTGCAGCAGACCTATTTTCCCAAGGTGATCGTCGCCTTTGCCAAATCGTGGTCGCCCAACCCCGATAATCCGCCTTTTTACTGCGACATACCTTTTGAATTTGAGGGGGAGCAATGGGTGGCCCGCCCCGACGTCCTGGCCAAATGGCATGCCAACATGCCGCTGCACATGATCGAGGCCCACCTGGAAAACCTCAAAAAGCTGCGGGCCATCAAGCTCGATTGGGGCCGCAATGCCGGGGAGCGCTTCACCCAGCAGTGCGACATGTTCAGCCAGCGCCTTGAAAATGCAGGTATCACCCACTTCGCGGAGGAGTATATCGGCACCCACACCAGCGGTATTTTTACCCGGGATGGCCGGGTGCCCAACGACATGCTGCCGTTTTTCGAGACGTACCTCGATTTTGACCCACGCTGAATCAGGATCATGAAAACGCTTATCGACAACCTGATCCGGCAATTTCGCGACGTGCGCAGTGGCCCTTTGTGGATGGGAGAGAGTTTTCAGACCAAGCTGGACCGGCTCGGAGGCGATGCACCTTTTGTCAGGCCCGAACCGGGCATGCATTGTGCCGCGGAAATTTTGGCCCATCTGACCGCCTGGCGGCGCGACGCCCTGCTGAAGATCGAAAGCGGAAAAGGCCGGCTCAGGGATCAGGACATGGAAAACTGGCCGCCAATATCGCAGCTTCGCGCACAAGGATGGGCCACCATAATCCGGGAGTTCGACGAAAGCCTGGAGGCGGTGCTCGAACTGCTGAGCCGGCGCGAAGACGGCTTCCTGCAGGAAACCTATTTCGACCAGGACTACGGCCGGGAATATCCGTATGCCTATCTGCTATACGGCCTGCTGCACCACGACCTCTACCATCTCGGGCAGCTCGGGATGATCCTCAAAAAACAATGAAAACCGTGGCGTTCCGGGTAAAACCGGCAGACCATACGGCTCCATTCCCTTAAGGTGGAGGGGTTAGGTTGGGCCCTGCGTTTGCGGAATCGGAAGCCACGAACCTGCCAACGGAAAAGTGCCGGGTTCCCTTTCCGCAAGGGTCGCCCC
>DATIPV010000440.1:0-8113 GCA_035471525.1 Robiginitalea sp. | reverse complement strand
CCGATGGCTTCGGCCAGGTGGGCCTCTCTAATGACTTCTGAGGCCTCCAGGTCGGCGATGGTACGGGCCACTTTCAGGATACGGTCATACGCCCGGGCCGACAATTTGAGCCGTTCCATCGCGTTGGCCAGCAGCCCTGAGGGCCCTTCGGCCAGGCGGCAGTGCCGGCGGATCTGCCGTACCTGCATCTGGGCATTGCAATGGGTGGGCCCGGCCCCAAAACGCCCCCGCTGGAGGTCGCGGGCCCGGACGACCCGCTCCCGGATCTCGCGGCTCGATTCCCCGGCCTGCAACCCCGACAGCTTCTCGAACGGTACCGGGCTCACTTCCGTATGGATGTCGATCCGGTCCAGCAAGGGGCCCGAAATGCGGTTCAGGTACCGCTGCATCTCGGCCCGGCTGTTGCGGAAGGCGCCCGCCGAATCGTTGAAATAACCCCCGGGGCTGGGGTTCATGCTGGCCACCAGCATAAAGCTGCTCGGGTAGGTAATGGCAAAGCGGGCCCGGGAAATGGTGACCTCCCGGTCTTCCAGGGGCTGGCGCATCACCTCCAGCACATGCCGCTTGAATTCGGGCAATTCATCCAGGAAGAGCACCCCGTTGTGCGCCAGGGAGATTTCCCCGGGCTGGGGGTACGACCCGCCCCCGACCAGGGCCACATCCGAAATGGTGTGGTGCGGGCTCCGGAAAGGGCGTTGCCCGACCAGTCCCCGATTGCGGTTGTGGCCCACCACGCTGTGGATCTTGGTGGTCTCCAGGGCCTCCTCAAGGTTCATGGGCGGCAGGATACCGGGCAGGCGCCTGGCCAGCATGGTCTTGCCAGACCCGGGCGGGCCGATCAGGATCAGGTTGTGCCCCCCGGCTGCGGCGATTTCCAGGCAGCGCTTCACCGTTTCCTGCCCCTTGACGTCTGAAAAATCGGCTTCCGGCTGCCCGCAGGGTTCCCAGACGGGGGGTTCGGAAACCCGGACCGGACCGAGCCCCGATTCGCCCCGCAGCAGGGAGATGACATCGGGCAGACGGCACGCCCCATATACCGAAATACCCGATACGACTGCGGCCTCCCGGGCGTTTTCGGCCGGGAGGATGAGCCCCCTGAACCCGGCATCCCGGGCACTGAGGGCAATGGGAAGGGCCCCTTTTACCGGTTGCAGTGTGCCATCCAGGGAAAGCTCCCCCATAACGACATAGGATTCCAACTCCGGGGCCTCCAGTTGCCCGGAAGCTGCCAGAATGCCCAGGGCCAGGCACAGGTCGTAGGCAGCCCCTTCCTTGCGCAGGTCGGCCGGGGCCATATTGATGGTGACTTTTTTCCCGGGAATGCGCAGGCCGTTGTTGAGCAGGGCGGCGGCAATGCGGTAATTGCTCTCCCGGATGGCATTGTCGGGCAACCCTACCAGGTGGTAGCCAATACCGTTGTCGATGTTCACTTCGATGGTAACGGGGACCGCATCGATCCCAATTACCGCGCAGCCGAAGACTTTTGCCAGCATGGTGTTTCTTTCGGCATGCAAGTATATTGCGAACGGCCGAAAAATCCTTGCAGCAATTAAAGGGTACGGGTACTCCGGCCATGCCTTGGGGCCTGCGTGGTTTGTAAACGGTCCCCGGACTATCAATGACTAAAATAATAGGGCATTTTTGAACGAATTTTTCTAATTTTAGGAGAATCTGAGAATCAGGCAGGTGCAAATTCAGGGAATAAACCCGTTGCAGGGTTGGCAAGCAACCAGGGATGAATTTTAGTAAGTTTTACCGGGAACTCGTGCGGCGCAATGTTATAAGGGCCGTGATTGCGTACCTGGCAGTGGCCTGGGCCCTCATTGAAATTTCTTCCGTAATCCTTCCGGTCTTCGATGCCCAGCCCTATATAATGGAAGGCCTCATTTACCTGCTGGCCATCGGCCTGGTTTTCTGGGCGGGTTTTGCCTGGGTATACGACCTGACCCCGTATGGCTGGAAGAAAACCCCGGATTGGGAGGATATAACAGAAACGCGGGAGGCCAATAACCGCCGTCTCAATGCGGTGATTGTCGGTGCCGGAATAACGGCGCTCCTGCTATTGCTGGCGGGAAGCTTTTGGGCGGGGTCGCAATGGAGTCGTGCAAACAACTTTTCCTACGATCCCGCTTATCAAATTGCGGTGATCCCGTTTGAGGCGTATACGGCTGGTCTTGAGGAAATTGAATACCTGCAGGACGGCCTTACGCAGGATTTGATCGAAACCCTTTCCGGGAATCAGTCCCTGATGGTTCTCAATATGGGTTCTACCCGGTATTTCACGGCCGGCCTGGTCCCCGAGAATCCATTTGTGGCAGCCAGTTCCGAAAGCATCGACTACTTCATTTCCGGAAAATTCGAACAATCCGACAATTTACTGATTATAGCCCTGGAACTCCGGAAGGAACTTGGGCAGCAACCCATTTGGACCCAGGAATACCGGGGTGATCTTTCCGAATTGAGGCCCTTACTGGCTTCGGCAACGAGCGATATCCTGGAATTCATCGGCATGGGTGCCCGGGAAGGGAGTGGGGTTGCGAAAGAACTGAGGTCCGTTCATCCGGAAACCTATGAATTGTACCTGAAGGGGAAATACTATCTGAGCAAATCTACCGAGGAAGACTGGAAGCGCGGCCTGGTCTACCTGCAGGAAGCCATCGACCGAAACCCGGCAGACCCGGATGCGTATGCGAGTATGGCAGAGGGCTATATTACCTGGGGGCACAACGTAATGCCCCCCGCAGATGTTTTCACCAAGGCGCTGGCCGCTTCCAAACGAGCCATACAACTCGATTCCACCAATGCCCAGGGCTGGGCCACTCTGGCCGATTACCACACCTATTTTGGCAGGGATTGGGATTTGGCGGAGCATGCCTTCAAAAAGGCGGATTCCCTGAACCCGAACATGGCCCTGAACCATTTCCACCGGTCTTGGTACCTGGCGCTGTTCGGCAGAATGGATGAAGCGATTTTCGAGCATAAACGGGCCCAGGAGCTGGACCCCTTCACGCCCATGCACACGGCCTGGATGGCAGAACTCTACCGATGGGTCGGGGAATATGACCTCGGGTTAAAAGAACTGGAGAAGGTCTTTGAAATGTCTACGGAAAAGAATGCCCTCGCCATGCTCCTGAAGGGCGCGATCCTGACCGACCAGGGGCAAGTCGATGCCGGACTGGAGCTCATGCGGCAGGCCTGTGAAATCAATCCCGGGTGGAACTTTTTTTACGGGCCCGCCCTGGCGCGAAATGGCCGTACGGATGAGGCCCGTAAAATCCTGGATGAGCTGGAAAGCCTGCCCGATATCCCTTTTTTTCATCTGGCCCAGGCTTTCATTTATAATGAAATGGGGGATCTGGATAAATCATTTGAATACCTGGAAAAAGGAAAAGGGCATGCCTGGTATGCGTGGATGGTACGCATCTATTTAACCCGGGACGAAACAATCACACAAGATCCGAGATACTGGGAACTCCTTA
Source organism: Robiginitalea sp. (assembly GCA_035471525.1). Lineage (GTDB taxonomy): Bacteria > Bacteroidota > Bacteroidia > Flavobacteriales > Flavobacteriaceae > Robiginitalea. The sequence continues at coordinate 4,634 of DATIPV010000440.1, read as the reverse complement.
GGGAACTGAAACTTCCCCCGCCCGCCCCGATGAAATACGAACCCGGCCTGTAATCTGCCCGGCCTCATTTACTCCCCTTCCACCACAAAGGTGCCAGACAGGGATATCGGCTTGCCATAGGTCGTAAACCCTTCGAGGCAGATCCGGTAGCGCCCGGGCACCTGGGAAGTGACAAAGGGCAGTTCGAGTACAGCCCCTTCCAGCCGGAGATCAGGCTCCCACAGCAGCTGGTGCCTGAAATCGGGAATATGGGGGTCGGCCCCTGCAAGGGGCTGCCGGTAGTATTTTTTGGGCGCTTCTGCCCGCCGGAATGTAAAGCGTGTGCCTGCTTCCGACTGCCAGCTATCGCCAAAATCCCCGTCGAGGGTCTCAACAGCTACCATCCCCTGGTATTTAATTCCACCCCAAAAAATGTTTTCCTGAATGACCCTGATGGTACGGATCCGGTTCGCATCCAGATTGAGCAGGGTGGTGTGGTCTGGCACCAGGATGCCATCCACAATTACCAGGGGCGGATCGTCCGTAAAAAATTCCTGTCCGGGCTGTAGCGGCACACGGACCCTCAGGGTGTATTTTTCATCGGCTTCCCGCCGCATAAATACGTTTTCCACTACTTCCAGCAGGGTTTCCCGAAAGGTGGGAAAACGGGTGTACTGGTCCAGATCGTAGGTTTTCGGGAAATGCCCGAAGTAGGATTCTTCGGGTTGGGGGGCGGTAACCGTATCGGGTTTAACCAGATAATAGCTGTTTTCGATTTGGTTGTGGACACTGCGCCGGGTAATGGCGTCTGCCAGGCTTGTATCGATCCGGATGTTGCGGAAGTCTCCCAGGGAGCCCTCCCAGGTGGCGAGGTCATCCATCCGGAATTCATAGCTGCCGGCCGGGCCATCCAATAGCTCGGCAAAACCTGTTTCCCGCGTATAGGGGGCATTCAGATAGGCAAAGAATCGGCCTTCTGAATTTGTCTCGGCTGGCAGCAGCTGGAAGTTTTCCCCGGGAAGCGATATGGCAACCGTCCTGCCGGCCGCAGGGCTTCCTCCGGGGCTTCCCACCACACGTCCGGTGATCAGCGCCCCGCGCTGTTCAGGCGCCCAAAAGGTATCGTCCACTTCCTGCGGTATCTGCCTGAGCTTTTGGGGATACGTGGCTGCAAATCCTTCAGAGGTCAGGGCTGGCAATTCAGGGACCTCTTCCACCCTCGCAACGGACAGGGAATAGGATCCGTGCCCCAGGGTGCCTTTGTAATTACGCAGGTCAAGACGCACCTGCTCCCCAGGTCCATAAACCGCTTGATCCGTTTCCAGCGCCAGCCCGGCCGAGGCCAGGATAGCCTGGGCCGACGAGCTTTCGGCATCCCCGGGAGGGGCCACGGGTGGGTGTGTTCCAGCCGTCAGGGCAGAAGCTTCGCCGAGGTAGGGATTCAGCACGGTGAGGTCGGCAATGAAAAACTGGGCAACTCCCGCATTTTTCATCCAGTGGGTAAAGGCGATCAGCTTATAGGCCCCTGAAGGCAGGTTGGTTTCGAAGAAAAAGTCGCCCTGCCCCCTCCCTCCGGTAAGGAGTATCTTTCGGGTGTGATACACCGTGCCGTTGGCGCCCACCAGTTGCACATAGGCAACCTTGCTGATATCGCTGAGCCTGTAGGTGCGAGTGTTGATGGTGTACAGGCTGTAATACAGGTATTCTCCTGGAAATAAGGTGGTGCTGCTCAGGTGGAGGTATACGGCCTCCAGGGGGGTGGCCTGCAATGCTGCCAGTTCCCGGGCATCCGAGATGCGCTGCTGGCCCCGAAGCCCCGACCAGCAAAGCAAGAGGGCAAAAAAAACAGGTATGAAGGTTTGTTTCCTCATCTCAATTTTCGATCCAGAATTCAGGTGGCACGTTGGAACCCAGCACGGTGCAGTCGCCGCATACCCTCGGCACGTACATATGGGGGCCCGGGCAGGTGGGACTTGTTGCGTTAGGGAAAAAGGAGGCGTCAAAGGGGCCGGCATAGGTAATAAGCCTGCCCAAATCAAGCAATTCGATTACCGAAAGCGGGCAAGCGGGGCCGCCCTGCACGGGCACTTTGGGGCACCGGGTTGCATGCGATTCGAGTGATGAGCGGTACGCGCAGGGCACTACAAAGGGCGGCTCGGGTTCCCCAGGGAAGTACTCCTCAAAATTCAGGAAAAGGCGCTGCTGCACAGCCGAACTGACTGAGAAATAGCCGATCACCATTAGTTCGGGACTGTTTTCTGCCCGCAGGTTGCCCTGCAAAAAGCCCGGCTGAACCTGCGAAAACACATTGCCCTGGGCCGAAAAATTGCGCAAACGGTCATAAAAGAGGTACGATCCCAGGTTCTCGGCGTGCTGTTTTACCAGAATGCTGTAACGATGGCCGATTTTGAAATCGTTGCGGGAGATAAAGTGTACGCGGAAATCGCGGATTTCATTTCCGGCCAGGCCCTCCGTGCTCGCCAGCACGATTGCATCCGATAGCTCGGTGCGGTAACACACCTGCTCCTCCTCTTGCCGGCTTACGATTTCGAGGGTGTATTCAACCGGGTCGGCACAGGGGTCATAATTGCTCAACCGGAAATCCTCCGGGTTCCAAATGGGGGCTACTACCTTGAAAGTCTCTTCAAAATTGTAGCGCAGGTAGGCCGCCCCGGCGTTGCTGCCGCTGTCGACATAGAACCCGATCCCGTCACCGAGCACCGGGTCGGTAACGCGTCGGGCCTGCAGGTTAGACAGCACCGCCGTGCCAGTAAGGGCCTCGAATTCAGAAGTGATCTGCTCCCCGTTTTTGAGGACGATTTGCAGCTGGTACGACCGGCCGGATACGGCCCCGAAGGGCACAGCCGAAAAGTACCGCCCGGGCTCTCCCTCCACAAAGGAGTAGGTTTGCCCGGCATCGTCTTCGACCTGTACCTGGGCCCCGCTTTCGTAAAGAACGGGGCGCTCGCCCAGTTCTTCCACAGGATACAGGTACGTACTCGGGTCTTCAATATCGAAAGCCACGATGCTGTCGTTCGCAAAATCGGCCACCCGCGACAAGACCACGGCCTGGGTGCGCACCGAATCGGTAAGGGTGGCCTCCACCACAAGGGCCTTGCCGGCCTGCCGGATGGCTTCCGAATCGGTTTCGATGGGTATTTCCTCCACACAGGCCGCAAAGGCCAGCAAAACCAGCGGGTAAAGCAATTTGACTATGTTGTTTCCAGGCTTCATCGGCAGCCGGTCAAAATTTAAAATTATACGTTATGGATGGGATGGGCACCGCAAAAATGGAGCTCTGCAGCGCCTTAACTTCCCCTGCTTCGGTCACGAAATAGACGGAGTACGGATTAGTGCGCCCCAGGACGTTGTACACCGAAACGGTCCAGAAACTGTGGGCGAGTTTTTCTTTTTTATGGTTACCCTCGATATTGACCCCCAGGTCGAGCCGTATGTAATCGGGAATCCGATAGCGGTTCCGATCGCTGTACAACACATATTCGGCATTGTTGTACACAAATTGACCAATGGGGTACGTAATCGGCCGCCCTGTCTGGTAGGCAAAATTCATCGACAGGCTGTACCTGCGGGTAAACTGGTAGTTGGCCACCAGGCTCAGGTCGTGGGGCCGGTCGTAATTGGATGGGAAAAAGGCCCCTCCGTTTATCTGTTCAGTCGGGTACGGGCTGTCGAACCGGATTTGGGAACGCGACCAGGTATACCCGAGCCAGCCGTTGAGGCGGCCCTGGTTTTTACGTATAAGGAACTCCAGGCCATATGCCCGGCCATCGCCCTGTATCACCTCGGTTTCTACCTGTTCGTTGAGCAGCAGCCGGGCACCCGACTTGAAGTCGAGCACATCTTCAGACCATTTGTAATAGCCCTCCAGGCTTAGTTCGTAGCTGGCCTCGTCCACGTTCTTAAATAGCCCCAGGCTCACCTGCCGGGAGCGTTGGGGCCTGATGTTGTAATCGCTGAGTTTCCAGGTATCGATGGGCGAAACGGTGGTGGTGTTCGACAGGGTGTGTATGTACTGGTACATACTGTTGTAACCGGCCCTCAGGGACAATTCGGGGCCCAGCAGGTAACGGGCTGAGGCCCGGATCTCGGGCCCGTTGTAAACTTTGACGAATTCCCCGGCCGAAAACGAAAGGGTGTCAGAAGCAGTTCCCGGGCTGCGGGGTTGCCCGGGCGGATACTCCCGCTGGGTAGATGGGCCCAGTGCCCCGTACAGGGACCAGCGCAGGCCGGCTTCGATTTCCAGGCGCTCACCCAGGGAAATGCGGTCTGAAAAAAACAGGCCAGCCTCCACGGCCTGTTCCCGGGCCAGGCTGCGGGCCTCCACGTCTGAATCCGAGCCGGAAGGGCCAACTTCCCCAGGGTTCACCCGGTAGTATTTTGCCGCCAGCCCGAAGGTAAAATGGTGGTCGTCGTTGTAGATAAACCGGTCCCAGGCCTTCAGCTCGGTCTCCTCAACCGAGTAGCCAAAATCAAAATCGGTGTTTCCCTCCCCGTCGTAGCCCAGGTCAAAGGCGTAGCGGCTGTTGGCCAGGCTCAGGGTGGCGCTGTGGCTGCTTCCTATCTGCCGGTTCCACTCCAGGGATGCAATCCGGTTGTTGTACCCAACCAGGGACTCGCGGGTGAGGCTGAAGCGG
>DATIPV010000439.1:0-3499 GCA_035471525.1 Robiginitalea sp. | reverse complement strand
GGGCCGGGTGGCCTCTGTGAATTCTATCTTCGTGGGGTCGTCCAATGAGCTGGGGGCTTTTGAAAGCGGTTTTACCGCACGCCTCATGGGCACGGTTACGGCCGTTGTTTTCGGCGGCTGCATGACCCTGCTCACGGTCGGGGCCACGGCGGTCCTGTCGCCAAAGTTCCGGAGGCTGGATCTTTCAGACGAGGTGGAGGTAGATACAAATGCGGGACCCTGAAGGCCAGGGTCCCGCATCTATCTGGTAAGTCAGATAACCGGTCTACATATATTCCGTAAGGAAACGGAAAAATTCCTTTTTGTGATCTGCGTAGATTTCCCGCTGGGTATCCATGCTGTCCCGGAAGGTCATATGGCTGCGGAGCATGGGCATGTCCAGGGCGTTTTCTTCCCCCATCAGGCTCTGGCCGGCCAGGCGCATTTCATGTCTTTTGATGGTTTCCTGCATTTCCCCCACGCGTTTGCCGTGCAGCAGGAACACGTTCTGGAAATGTTCGAGCTTTATGAGGAATTCCTTATCGGCGTTCGCCAATACCAATTCCTCCAAACGATTCTCGAACGTTTTCAATTCGTCTTCCCAGAATTTGAGTTCGCTGTACCAGCTGCGGTGTTCCAGGTTCAAATCCGCATTGTATATGACAGTCTTAAACATTATGATTGAGGTTTAGGGTTGCATTCCATGCTAGTCGGGCGGAAGTGTATTTCCCGAACCGGGAAGGCCCGGGCCGGCAATCCATCTATTTGCCATGTCCTAATATAGTCGAAATTTGCATTGCATGTTTATGATAAGTATCATTGGAATGGCCAATGTTGTAAGCAACGACCTTCCTGACCTGTCCAAAATCGGAAAGCTGAATGATACTTGCGGGCGAAACGCGTATCTTGGGAACGGGTGGGGGAGGGGTGGCCCCCAGGCTCCCCCATGGTCAAATACCGTCGTAATGAAGGCTCGCACTGTACGTTACCCCGGCCGGAGGCTTTCCCCTCTGTGCAAGCTCCTGTGGGTGCTCGTGGCATGCCTCAGCGGTATATCCGCTGCATTCCCCCAGGACTATTGGGACAATATCCGCCACAGGCCCTCTACCCTGGGTTTGGAAGGAGGAATAGACACCTTCCAAACAGCCGGGTTTCAGCTGCGACTGGTTCGCGGGTCGCAGACGGTAGCCGGTTTGTCTCCCCGTCTGGAGCCCGGTTTCGACTTTACACCCGCCGACCGGCTGCCCCTGCGCGATAAAGACAGCCTGTACCAGCTGGGCGACATCAATTTCCGGTTCCGAAAACCGGGCACGCCCTGGGCCAGCGTGAGTACGGCCTACCGCCGTGCCCCGGTGGCCCCCCTGCCGGTTAGGCATCCCGTGCTGGCGGGTGCCGACCTTGGCAATACCCTGCCGGCAAATATGCCGCTGCGCGTCGAGCGTTTCTACGAAACCGCCGGGGAGGATCTCATCCTCCGGTTCGTATTTGCCAATATTTCGGATGGCCCCGTTGAAGTGGGGGCGGTGGGGGTTCCCATGGTCTTCAACAATATCCTCGAGGGGAAATCCCTGGACGAGGCCCATGCGACCACCGTTTTTTTCGACCCCTATATGGGGATGGATGCCGGTTATCTGGAGGTCAAGCGGCTGCACGGCAACCCTCCCGGACTCCTGGTGCTTCCCGAAGAGAACTTTCCCTTTGAGAATTACCGTCCCCTGTTGGACGACCCGGGGCGGCGCTCCGTGGTGTTCGAAGGGTTCCACGAATGGATGGGTTACAGCGCGGCCTATGCCGATAACGACTGGAAGGGCGTCGAGCAGTGGAATGCCCCGGGAAAATTTACGCTGAAGCCCGGGGAATCGAGGCGCATGGCCCTGCGACTGGCGCTCAACCCCGGAATAGAGACCACCGATGCTCGCCTCACAGAGCTCGGCCTGCCCGTGGCCCTTGGCGTCCCCGGCTACGTAATACCCATGGATGTGAAAGCCCGGCTCTTTGTAAAGTACGGGAGCCCTGTCGCCTCTGTGTCTGTCGTGCCGGATGGGGCCTTGCAGGTTTCGGAAAATGGAAATGCCCTAAACCGGGGCGGTTACCGCGAATTCCACATCGAAGGGCTGCAGTGGGGCCGGGCCCGTCTGGAAATACGCTTTAGCGACGGTAAATTGCAGACCGTGCACTACAAGGTAATCAAGTCCGAAGGGGAGGTGGTTCGCGATTATGGGCGGTTCCTCACCACCCGGCAATGGTTCGACGATGCCACAGACCCCTTCGGGCGGGCTCCCTCGGTGATCACCTACGATAATGAGGCCGGCAGGCAGGTTACCCAGGACCGAAGGGCCTGGATCGCCGGGCTCGGGGACGAAGGCGGATCGGGATCCTGGCTGGGAGCGGTCATGAAGCAATGGGTGCTGCCCGATGCGGAAGAGATACGTAAACTGGAGTCGTTCATGCAGGAAACCCTTTGGGGAAGGATCCAATACGCTGAAGACAGCCTGAAATACGGGGTTCGGAAAAGCCTGTTCTATTACGAACCGGACCTGATGCCCGCGGGCACCTACGAGGCGGGGATCGACTACTCCACCTGGGCCGCCTGGAACAGGGAACACGCCTATTCGGTGGGCCGCTCGTACAACTATCCGCATGTGGCCGCGGCGCACTGGGTGTTTTACAAGCTGGCCCGTTACCAGGTCGGATACCTGAACGACGAGCAGTGGCCCTGGTACCTCGACAAGGCGTATCAAACAGCAGTGGCCATGACCGAATTGGCGCCCCATTACGCTCAGTTCGGGCAGATGGAGGGCACTGTTTTCCTGCTGATCCTGGAAGACCTGAAACGGGAAGGGTGGCATGCCCAGGCCACGAGGCTCGAAAAGGAAATGGAGGCGCGCGCCCTGCATTGGCGTTCGCTTAACTACCCGTTCGGCAGCGAGATGCCCTGGGATTCCACAGGCCAGGAAGAGGTATACCTCTGGTCCGATTATTTCGGTTTCGACGAGAAGGCCGCAGTTACGCTCCGGGCCATTTTAGCCTACATGCCCGCCATCCCGCACTGGGCCTATAACGGGAATGCCCGCAGGTATTGGGATTTCCTCTACGGGGGGAAGCTGAGCCGCATCGAGAGGCAGATACACCATTACGGCTCGGGGTTGAACGCTATCCCGGCCCTGGCCGCATTTCGGAAGGAACCGGACCGCTTTCATCTGTTGCGCATCGGCTACGGGGGGCGTTTGGGGGCCATTGCCAACATCACCGAAAAAGGCTTCGGGCCGTCGGCCTTCCATTCTTTTCCGTCCACGCTGGCCATCGATGGAATTTCGGGCGATTACGGCCCGGGTTTCTTCGGGTATGCGGTAAATGACGCGGCGTATCTGGTGGAGCATCCCGACCTGGGCTGGCTGGGGTTTGGCGCCGACCCGATCGCCCGGGAAGACGGAGTGGAGTTTATGCTGTCCACAGCCTCGGGCAGGCAGGTTTTCCTGGGGCCAGAAAAACTCTGGATAAGGCTGGATGCCGGACGCAT
>DATIPV010000438.1:0-7459 GCA_035471525.1 Robiginitalea sp. | reverse complement strand
TTCCTCCGCGGGCAGGCGTGCGTGGTTCAGGCCTTTGCTGCGCATCGCCAGCGTGTTGCTGATCGGGCTGCTTATTTCGTATTTCTTTGTGTACAACCCGGGCACTCAGATCGAAACGGCGGCCGGGGAAAAACGGGAAGTGACCTTGCCGGATGCCTCCTTGGTGCTCCTGAATGCCCATTCGGAACTGCGTTTCAAAACCAGCCGGTGGGAATCGGAAAGAAGTGTTACCTTAGAGGGGGAGGCCTACTTCCGCGTGGCGAAAGGTTCCCGTTTTGACGTGGTTACCCCGCAGGGTACCGTAAGCGTCCTGGGAACGGAATTCAACGTGCGCCAGCGGGGAGACGATCTGGAGGTCCGGTGCTATGAAGGACTGGTACGGGTAGAAACGCCCGGCCGCCAGCTGGAATTGGCGGCAGGCCACTTTTTCCAGCTCCTGCAGGGGCAGGTTTCAAGCGGAACCCACCAGGAGTCAGGACCTTCCTGGGCCCAGGAAATCAGCCGGTTCGACCGGGTGCCGCTTGCAGAGGTGGCCGCGGAGTTGGAGCGGTTATTCGGGGTGGAGATTCAGCTGGAAGGTGTAGACGGCAACCGCCTGTTTACCGGCAGCTTCCTGCATGAGGATCTCGATCAGGCCCTGCAGGCTGTTACCAGGCCCCTGAGCCTGGAGTACCATAAATCGAGCGACCAGCGCATCATCATAAGACCCGTTGCACCGTAGACACCTAATAGGCTTATTTCTTTGGCTCTTAGCCGCTGCTCCCTGCGTCCTGGCCCAGCAGGCAACCGGGGAAAAAATTGCTCTGGCAACCTATCTGAAGGGGCTGGAGGATTCAAGCGGCCTGCTTTTCAACTACGACCCCGAACTCCTTGCCAGGCTTGAGATTGCCCCGGCCGCCGCCATGGGCGATGCGGAATCGCTCCTGGCCTATCTGCGGGAGCAGACCGGGCTCCGGTTTACACTTTTGGAAGGGAATATCGTGGCCGTCGAAAGCGGCCAATTGCGGCTTTGCGGGTACGTGCTGAACAAAGACACCTCCGAGCCCCTGGTGGGCGCCACGGTGCAGGCAGGGAACCTCGCGGTAATCACCGATCTGGATGGCTATTTTCAGATGGAGGTGCCCACTGGCCGGCTCCCGGTGCGTATCCGCCATATGGGCTACCGGAGCCTTGCGCGCGAGGTGCGCTTCTTCGACCTGGAGAACTGCGGGCCGGTGTACCTGATCGCCGAGCAGGTGCTGCTGCCCGAAGTTGTGGTTTCCGAATTCATGATCAGGGGTATCGACAAACTCGACGACGGTTCGTACCGGATCGATTTCCGCACCTTTAGCCTGCTCCCGGGGCTGGTCGATAAGGACGTGCTGCAGTCCCTGCAGGCGCTGCCCGGCATTCTCAGCGCGAATGAGACCGTGTCGAACCTCAACATCCGGGGCGGCACGCACGATCAGAACCTGATCTTGTGGGATGAGATCAAAATGTATCAATCCGGTCATTTTTTCGGCCTGATTTCCCTGTACAACCCACAGATTACCCAGCGCGTGCTACTCCGCAAGAATGGCACTCCCCCGCCCTATGCCGGCGGGGTTTCGGGCACCATCGACATGCAGACCGAAACCGAGGTGAATCGGGATTTCCAGGCGAGCCTGGGGTTGAATTTTATCGATGCCAGCGTCTTTGCCGACCTGCCGACCGGCGATCGGTCTTCCCTGCAGGTCGCCGCCCGGAAAGCCATTAACGAATTGGTCGAAACCCCCACCTATACGTCTTACTTCGACCGGATCTCACAAGACACCGAAATCAGCCAGAACGCCGCGAATACCGCCACTTCGGACATCGGTTTCGATTTCTCCGATTTTTCATTCCGTTGGCGTTATACTCCTGGCAATAAAGACCTTAGACGACTTAACTTAATTACGGCCTTTAACGATCTTACCTTCAATGAGAACGCCCCGCTCAATCAGCAGTCGGTGAGCCGCGAAAGCAATCTGAGGCAATTCAGCATCGGTGCCGGGCTGCACCACCGCCGCCAGTGGTCGGAAGATCTGAGCTCCGAACTCACGGTGTACAATACCGATTACCAGCTTCGCTCGGTGAATGCCAATATTCAGCTCGACCAGCGGTTTTTGCAGGAGAACAAGGTGTCTGAGACCGGTGCCCGTTTGGGGCTCAGTCATCGCCTGGCCCGATGGCTTCAACTCTGGGGGGGGTATCAGTTTACTGAGACGAAGATCACCAACCTGGACGATGTAGACAACCCGATCTTCAGGAACCTGGAAGGCAACGTACTGCGGTCGCACGCCCTTTTCGGAACGGCCGGGCTTTTATCCGCTTCAGGCCAAACCGCTCTTAAACTGGGGCTCAGGGCCACCTACCTCGATAAATTCGGCCGCTACCTCTGGGAGCCCCGGATGAGCTTCAACCAGCGGTTCCTGAAACATTTCAACCTGGAAATCCTGGGCGAATTCAATCATCAGACCACCTCCCAGGTCATCAACTTCCAGGACGACTTCCTGGGGCTGGAAAAGCGGCGCTGGCAACTTGCCGACAACGATAGCATCCCTGTGATCGAAAGCCGGCAGGGGTCGGTGGGCATCAGTTTCGCACGGTCCGGATGGCTGGTGAGCGGCGAGCTCTTTTACAAGGAAGTCGATGGGGTTACCACCCAAAGCCAGGGGTTCCAGGATGCCTATCAGTTCGAGCGCAGTGCCGGCCGGTACGATGCCTATGGCGCCGACTTCCTGCTGAAAAAGCGTTTCGACCGGCTGGAGACCTGGCTGAGCTACGCCAACCTGAACAGCCGCTATTACTTTGAGCAGCTGCCCGAGCCGGAATTCGACAGCAACCTGGCTATTACCCATACCATTACGGCAGGGGCCACCCTTTCGGCACGGAATTTCCTGATTTCGGCCGGTTTCAACTGGCACAGCGGCAGGCCCTATACGCAACCTGTACCCCTTCAGGACCCTACAGCAGGGACCATACAGTATGGCCCGGCCAACGCCCATCGGCTGCCTGATTACCTGCGGCTCGATGCCTCGGCCCTCTATGAAATACGGCTGGGCGGACAAACTGCGATGGACCTCGGGCTTTCGGTATGGAATCTGCTGGACCGCCCCAATGCGATTAACCGGTTCTACCGGCCGGGCAGCCAGGGCCAGCTGGAAACCCGCACTCAGTATTCCCTGGGCATGACTCCCAATGTGCTGGTTCGCATGCGGCTGAACTGAAGGCCGGGGCATGCTGGTATCCTGCCAATGGAAAGCCCCCGCCTATTCGGCGGGGGCTTCCTCTTGTTTGCCATCAAACCCGGGTTGTTATGGCGACAACCTGCGGGCCTGATGGGCGGCTGCTAATCCCACAAAGCAACTGTTTCGGTCAGGACGCCATGTCGAGCGCCCGCAATTTTTCCAAAGCTTCCGTTTTTGAATTGACATCCAGCTTCAGGTAGATGTTCTGAATATGGAAATTGATCGTGCTGGGGGTTACGAACAATTTGTCGGCAATCATTTTATAGGTCATGCCCTGCCCCAGGTAATCGATGATCTCATTCTCGCGCTCCGAGAACTCGCGGTACCATTTCCGGCGGAACATGGAGATCACCTGCCTGGCGATGTCATTGCTCAGGGCGGCCCCCTCGTACTTGACCGAATCGAGGGCCTGGTGCAGGCGTTTCATGCCTATGGGCTTGGTCAGGTATCCGGTAGCGCCCATCTTGAACGCCTTCTTTATGCATTCAAAATCGTTCTCGTCGCTGACCATCAGTATTTTGGCCTGCGGGTTTCGCTTCCGGATTTCGGCGATGGCCTCGATCCCGGAGCCGCCGGGAAGGTGTACCTCAGAGAGGATAATATCCGGGCAGATCTGGTCGTATTCGTCCAGGGCCTCGGAAACCGAGGTGTAAATACCCGCCAGGGCATATTCCCGGTAGGTGCTGAAGTAATACGGGTAGGCCTCCAGAAAGCGGGTATCGCCGTCTATGACCATAACTTTGAGTGTAGTAGTTTTCATAAGCACAGAATTTGGGTTGTATCATTCGGGTTGTATGGTTCGGTGCATTTGAGAATGGAAAGCCCCGGGCCTGCAGTTTGTGGCGCAGGCTCTGTGTACAGAGAGAGCGGTCTGCATCCCCGTTTAAAGGGTGTGGCATCCCGGGGCATCCCGAATCGGGCATGCCTGCTGACTGGGGCATCTCTGTGTAAACTGGGAAAGGCTATCCGGCTTCCGGGCCCGCGGCTTCAACTGCGGGCGGCGCAGCTATTTTCGGGCTGCGGGTCGGGTTTGGCCCGGTGGTTCCCTTCTCAAAAGAGCGGGGCCGGAGGTTCGGAAGATCGTCGGCTCAGGATCGGCAAAAGGTTTGCCCGCAGCCATGCCGTGCTTTCGGGGGTAGAAGTACGTCATCATTATGTCGGGATTTGGGGTTGTATCACAACTTGTATGCTTCGTATTGTTTTGAAAAAGTACAAATTCCCACCCTGGTGTCCCAGGAAATGCAGGAATTTTCGACATAATGCATCCAAAGGGTGTATTTCGTCGGAAATCGGGAAAAAAACAGACCGTTCAGTCTGTCAATCAGGGGCTTTAAAAGAAGCGAGCCACCTGCCTGTTCGGGCAGATGGCTCGCTTCCTGGATAGCTGCGGGCGCCCACTCCGGATACATTCCGCCTGGGCGGCGGGCCGGAGTGGCGTTCCCGTAGCTGGCAGAAGGTTACTGGTCCTGGTAAGATACGTCGGCGGTGGCTACGGGATTGTAGACCTGCATGATCCATTTTTCATCTCCGTACTGCCCGCCCAGGTTAGACACGTAGGCGTTGTCAGCATCCTTCTTAGAATTAAAATCGGCCAGATATACGTAATACAACCCGTTCTCTGTGTTATAGAATTGCTTCGCATCCAATCCTTTCTCTTTCAGCTGTTTCATGAAAGCATTCAGATACGTCTTGTTTTTGTAAACATTCGCAATCAAATAATAACCAGATGATACCCCAACGACATCCGACCGATTTTTTGCTTTGATAGGTAGTTCCTTAAATTCCCGCCGGGCCATGGGTTTGTTGTCCCCCGGCGTTACGGGCTTCTGGGTTTCGGCCGTGGCCACGGCCGTCTGGGCAGCTCTCCGGCCCAGTGCCGGCGACGGGACCGCGGGTTCGTTCTGTTGCCGCATCTCGCTGCGTATGGTGCGCACCAGGTTCTCGAATTTCTGCTCGAACAGCGCCGTGCGGGCCTGCTCGATGGAATCCTGGCGGTACAGGATTTCATCCAGGATCAGGCGGTTCTCATAGGCCAGCGACTGCTCGCTAACGGTCCGGTCTGCGTCCTTCTGGGCCCGTAATTCCAGGATTTGCTCCTCGTAATTGCGCACGATGTCGTCTATTTGCTTGTCCTGGCTGTTGGAGGCGACCCGGTAAATGGTACCGTCTTCCTCCTTAAAGGTATAGGCCAGGGAAAGCTCGTGGTTCCAGCCCAGGTTCGCGCCAGAATCGGAAAGGTCCTTCTCCATCAGGTAGCCCAGTGAGAGTTTCTGGCTCAGGTTGAAGCCTAGCCCCATCGACAGGCCGTACGTATCATCGTACGTGGTCTGGAACCAGCCATAGCTCGGCAGGTCCAGCAAGAGCGAACCGATGTAGGTGAAGCGGTCCTGCGCGTCCCGACCCACCTGTACCAGGGGCATGAGCCTGCCGTCTTCAAAGAGTCCGGAGCTGGCCCCGAACCCGTGGGTGTACTGAAGGGCGGCCTGCAGGTTCTGGGTGGCGAAACCCGTAACGAGCTCATTGGTGGTCTGATTGTACTTGATCAGTTCGCGACCGTACAGGGCAATGTCGAACTTGCCCAGGGACAGGGCCACCCCGGGCTGAACCGCGACCTGGCTCGTTCTGCCGGCCTCGTCCAGGGTAGGGTCGGCTTCCGGGGCAACGATCCGGTTTCGGTCCAGGCCCTGGCTTATATAAGTGATGTTGGTGCCGAAGGTAAGCCTGCTCTTGTCGCCCAGCCTAACCGCAGTGGCGTAGTTCGCGTTGAAGCCGAACTCCTGCATGACCCCTTCCCACTGGCCATAGAGGCCAATGCCCAGGGCCGTGCGCTCGTTGAGCTTGTTGCTGAAACCCAGGAAATAGTTCTGTACATTATCCTCGAAAGCAGCGTACTGGTTCCGGTGCAGGATGTTCAGGTACGACTTGTTTTCGCGGACCAGGGAAAAGGTCGGATTTATGAGGTACCTGTTAAAGAAAAGCTGGTTGTGAAAGGGGCTCTTCACCTGATAGGGCTCCCGGGGCTGCGCCTCCTGGCCCAGGGCGGGCGCCATCCCGGCCGCAAGGGCCAGGAAGAGCGCAATCGCCGTATTTCTGTATTTGTATTCGTAAGCTTTCATCGGGTTGTATCTTGGGGTTACCTGAAAGGGGGTAGATCGCTGCGGGATGCCCGCAGGTACGAACAGCATACGATGGGGTTCGGGGTTCTAAGTTTTAGTCTTCAAACAGCGTGTTGGTGTAGGCGTCATCGGTCTGCACCGACAGGATCTCCATAAATTCGTACCGGTTCTGCGCCAGGCTGCCTTTCTCGGCATCGTAATATGAGAAAACCAGCTCCCGCAGTTCCTGCCCCGGGGTACCGCGGTTCGACATCACATAGGCCATGCCTTTGTCGGTCTTCAGGTTCAGTGCAAATTCGTCGTCGCGGCTGTTGTAAGGGCTGCCGATATTCACGGCCAGGCCCACGCTTTTGTTGGCCACACGGGCGGCATACAGGTCGAGCCCGCCGAACCCTTCGCGACCGTCGGAAGCGAAGAAGAGGATGTCGTTGCCCACCAGGCTCGGATACAGATCGTTCTTGCGGGTATTGATCTTCTCGCCCAGGTTTCGGGCCATGCCTGTTGTTCCGTCGGCTTTTATATCGGCCACGTACAGGTCGTATTTGCCAAAAGTGCCAGGCATATCGGAGGCAAAGTACAGGCGCCTACCGTCGGCCGAAACAGCCGGGTGCATGGCCGAGGCGTATTTAGGGGCTACCGCCACTTCCCGGACGCCGGTCCATTCGCCGTTGATTTTTTCGGCTTTGTAAATGCGGTGGACCAGCTGCTTCTTGCTGAACAGGCCATAGAGCGGCTGAACAAAGACAGCCTTGCTGAAATAGGCGGTACGCCCGTCGGCCGTAACAGCCACAGGAGGGAGATACGCATTCTGCACAGCTTTCCTTTCGGTTTGCATCTGTACCAGATCTGCTTCGGACAAGGCCCGTAGGGCGTCTAGGCCTTCCGTATCCCGCGAGTGGCCGGAACGGCCGAAATCGGGCATATGATAATTTTCCGCCAACGACCGGGTGAGCTCCACGGCATGGGAGCTGCGGTCGATTTGATAATCTTCACGGATCTTCGCAAACCAGTCTCGTTGTGCAACCACCTGCGAATTGCTCACAACGCCTGCCTTGTGCAGGGCGTATTGATACCGCTCCTGATAGCTGTCGGGCA
>DATIPV010000437.1:0-4138 GCA_035471525.1 Robiginitalea sp. | reverse complement strand
GCCCTTCCACCGTTTCCCGGCCCAGGTGCCGGTGTTCGTAGTCCGACACCGCAGAGGCTTCCTTTACCAGGTCGTCATTGGTAAAGTCGGTGCCCATCCAGCTTTGGGACATCATAGAGGGCGGCAGCTTAATGTTTCGCTCGATGGCCGGGATCCAGTTCCAAACCTCCCTTTCCCGCTTCAGGAACGCAATGCCTTTTTCTTTGGCCGGGGCGGTTACCAGGATCATGCTGAACCATTCTCCCTTGGTCCAGGCCTTCAAATGCATTTCCCGCGACCAGGAAGGCCGGTTGATGACAATGGAGAGGGAAGCCTCGGAGGTATTGCCGCGCATTTGCTCATCGGCGCGCCGGACGACCTCGGTGGCGCTCAGTTCCTGGGCCGTCAGGGCCTGGGGGGCGAGGCATGTCGCCAATCCCAGCCCTGTGAGAACAATCGGGAGAAAAGGCAGTTTCATACCCTCAAAGCTAGGAGATGCGGATCTTTCAGATAATGATGTAGGTCAGCAGGGCGGCCTTGGCGTTCTGGCGGGCAAATGCCCCCTGATCCGTGCTATTCCACGGCCCTGACCCAAATCATTTCAGGGAACAGGTCGCTCCTGTACCTTCCCCGTGAATCTAAAACCGCACGTTATGATGACCTCCGAACGCACAGACAAATATAGAATCGGTCAGGCAGACATGCTGAAGCTAATCCGGGTCAGGGACCCCCACTGTATTTCCGTATTCCTTCCGACCCATGCCCGGGGGGAAGAGGTGCTGCACAACCGGGACGCCCGGTCGCTCGACGCCGAGCTCCGACTCATACGGGAAGAACTGGCTGCGGCAGGCCTTGCCGACACAGAAATTGACGAGCGCCTGTCGCCCTTCCGCGAACTGGCAGCAGACAGCGATTTCTGGAGGCGTCAGACGCAGGGCCTGGCGGTTTACGCATCTGCAGGCCGCCTGCTAACCTTCCGCCTGCCCTATGCGGTGCGGCAGGGGCACCGGGTGGCCAACGGCTTTCATCTGCTGCCCTTATTGCCGATGCTCAGCGGCGCAGGCACCTTCTATGTGCTGGCCCTGGAATTGGAACGCATCCGTCTGTTTGAAGGGAACAGGGAAACCTTTACCGAATTGAATATCCGCGACCTGATCCCCGGGCGGCTGGAAGAACGCGTGGGCTACGACTACGAGGAGAAAGGCCTGCAGTACCGAAGCCACCACCAGGCCTATAGCGGGGCGGGATACCACGGCCACGACGAGGCCGACCGGGATCGCCACGACGAGATCGCCCGCTATTTCAGGGGGGTCGACCAGGGTGTGCTCACCATCCTCCAAAACAAGCCCCGCCCCCTGCTGCTCGCCACACAGAAGTACCTGTCTGCGATATTCCGGGAGGTCAGCGCCTATGGCCTGATCGTGGAAGAACCCATTGTGTGCAACCTGTCTGAATGTGCCGATACCGAGCTGCACCGGCTCGCCTGGGAACGCATCAAACCTGAATTTGAAAGGGCGGCAGCCCGGAAATGGGGAAAATTCCTTCAGTACCTGGGCAGCGGCAAGGCCTCGGCCGATCTGGCCGAGATTCTGTCGGCCCTGCCCACAGGAAAAGTGGACACCCTCTTTGTGGCGGCCGACCAGGACCTGCGCGGATCCTACGATCCCGAATCGGGCCGGCTGCAGCTAGACGAGCATCCGACATCCTTTACCCCTTCGCTGCTGGATTGGGCAGTGTCTGAAACCTTGCTGCACGGGGGGCGGGTCTACCTGAGAACGCCGGAAGACTTTCCTTCCGGAGCCAGGGCCGTCGCAGCCCTGTACCGGTACGCATAAACCGGAAAACTGCGATTGTACAACCCTTGAATAACCCTAAAACGTAAGAAAAATGAGTGTTCTAAAAGTTATTGAAATCCTGGGAAACTCTACCGTAAGTTTCGAGGACGCCGTTCAGAATATCATCGATGAAGCGGCCAAATCCGTCAAGGAAATCAAGTCGGTATACCTACAGGACATGCAGGTAACGGTGAAAGATAACAAAATCGCCCAGTACCGCGTCAATGCGAAGGTAACCTTTGGCATTAAAAATTAGCGTACCCCGGGCGGTGCCAGACCGGGCCCGCCCCGCCATACGATATCCGGCCCGCCACCAGGCGGGCCAAAACCTCCTGTACCATGAAAACAATAAGCAAAACTGACGTATTCGATCGCCATGTGGCCGAATATGAAGCCTGGTATGAAAGCCATCCGGAGATATATGCCTCCGAGCTGGAAGCGATCAGGTGGCATTTCACGCGGCTGCCCGAAGAACTGCACGGCATCGAGGTAGGTCTGGGCACCGGAAGATTCGCCGGGCCCCTCGGCATCCGTGAAGGGGTGGAACCTTCGCCGAACATGGCTGAGAAAGCCCGCAAACGCGGGGTGGAAGTTATGGAGGCCTATGCGGAAAACCTGCCGTATGCAGCCCTGCAGTTCGATTTCGTGCTGTTTGTGACCCTGTGCCATCTGGAAAGCCCCAAACAGGCCTTCCGGGAAGCATACCGGGTCCTGAAGCCCGGCGGGGTGCTCATCGCCGCCTTTATGCCCGAAGACCGGCCGGTGGCCCGGGAATATCTCGATCGCCGCCCATGGTCAACTTTCTATGAACATGCCCGGTTTTACACTGTGGAGCGGGTTATAGCCCTGTTGGAAGAGGCTGGCTTCAGGAAGCTCGAATTCAACCAGACCCTCTTCGGAGAAGCAGGCGATATCCGTGAGATTCAGATGCCGGAAGCCGGGAATGAGCGGGGATCCTTTGTAGTGGTCAGCGCCGTGAAGCCTTAAAGGCCTCCGGGGGCGGGCAGGTCTTGCCGAAAAGCACTGCTTTCGAAGATGCCGATGGCCTCCTCGTCGCTTACGGCCCCGAAGTCCTCGTAGAATTGGCCTACCGCGTAAAAATCAAACGGGGTTTCCAGGCAGATCACCTCCCGTACCCCAGGCAACGCTTCGAGCGTCTCCACCGCTCCCTGGGGCGCTACCGGGATGGCGATCACTATGGCCTCCGGTTCGCTGGCAGCGATCAGAGCCACGGTAACCCGCAGGGTATTCCCGGTGGCGATGCCGTCGTCGGTGACCACCACGGTTTTCCCCTTCCAGTCCACCGGCGCTTTGCGGCGGTAGAACTGGTCGAACCGTTCCCGCAATGAGGCCCGCAGGCGCAGGGTTTCCGAGTCGATGTATTGAGGGCTCACCCCTTCCGGCTTGCTGATTACCCGCTGGTCGAGGCTTACTGCCCCGATGGCGTATTCTTTGTTGAAAGGATGGCCGATTTTTTTGGTCAGGGCAATGTCCAGAGGTACTCCCAGGGCCTCGGCTATGATGGCCCCTACCGGGAGCCCGCCCCTGGGGATGGCCACCACCACGGCGTCCCTGCCCTTCAGGTGCCCGAGCTGTGCGGCCAGCAGCTGCCCGGCCTCTGTTCTATCCCGGAACATGGTATTCATTTTTGGCCATTTTATGCAGGAACCAATCGGCCGACCGTTCGGCTACCTGTTCCAGCGTACCCGTTTCCTCGAAGAGATGGGTGGCGCCGGGTATGATTGCCAGTTTAACGGGGCACCGCATCTGCTTGGCAGCCAGTCGGTTGAGTTCTATTACCACCTCGTCCAGCCCGCCGACCAGCAGCAGGGTTGGGGCCGTAACCATGGGCAGAGCCCCGCCTGCCAGATCGGGCCGTCCCCCTCGCGATACCACTGCGGCGATGCGCGTATCGAAGTGTGACGCGGCGCACAGGGCCGAGGCGGCCCCGGTGCTCGCCCCGAAATACCCGAGCGGCAGGTCTTTCAGGTTCGGATGTCGCAAGACCCAGTCGGTTACGGCGATCAGCCGCCCGGTGAGCAGGTCAATATCGAATCGGGTCTCATAGGTCCGGTCTTCCTGCTCGGTTAGCAGGTCGAATAAAAGGGCAGCCAGGCCCTGCTGGTGCAAAATGCGGGCCACGTAATTGTTGCGCGTACTAAAGCGACTGCTGCCGCTTCCGTGGGAAAAAAGTACCAGCGCCCGTGGCTCGGCGGGCAAATAGAGTAATCCGGGCAGCACCAGACCGGGGATGGGGATGTCGAGCGAAACAGGCTCCGGGGCTTCTCGATTCATAAGGTGTGTATTTGGTGAAAGGGCCGGGC
>DATIPV010000436.1:0-6522 GCA_035471525.1 Robiginitalea sp. | reverse complement strand
ATCCAGCCGATGTCGGCCGTGCACCAGTAGATATCCGATTCGCGGTACTGGAAGATATTCTTGAAGGTGTAGGCCGTATAGACCATATAGCCGGCACAGCTGTGTACCATGCCTTTGGGCCGGCCGGTGGAGCCAGAGGTGTAGAGAATGAAAAGCGGGTCTTCGGCTTCCATGATTTCGGCTTCACAAGCCGTACCGGCCGCATCGAGCAGGGGCTGGATCCAGTGATCGCGCCCTTTCAGCATGTCGATTTGCTCGCCGGTGCGCTTTACCACCAAAACGGTCTCCACGCCGGGGCAGGCCTGCAGGGCGGTATCGACAATGCCTTTCAGGCCCAGGGTCTTGCCGCCGCGATAGGACCCGTCGGAGGTGATCACCAGCTTGCAGTCGGAGTCGTTTATACGCGTGGCAAGGGCCGTGGACGAAAACCCGGCGAACACCACCGAGTGGATGGCTCCTATCCGGGCGCAGGCCAGCACGGCTACGGCCAGTTCGGGGATCATGGGGAGGTAAATGCACACCCGGTCGCCCCGAGACACGCCTTTATCGCGGAGAACATTGGCCATACGGCAAACGAGCTCGTGCAACTGGCGGTAGGAAATATGCCGGGCTTCTTCTCCCGGGTCGTTCGGCTCAAAGATGATGGCGGTTTTGTGGCCCCGGGTGGGCAAGTGCCGGTCGAGGCAATTTTCGGTAATGTTCAGCCGGGCCCCTTCGAACCAGGCCACTTCGGGCTTTTTGAAATCCCAGCGCAGCACCCGGTCCCATTTATTCCTCCAGATAAAATGCTCTTCGGCAATCTCTTCCCAGAAGGCTTCGGGATCGCGCACCGATTTTCGGTACACCTGAAAGTATTCCTCCAGGTGTTTGATGTGGTAATTGCTCATTGTTCGGTGTTCGGTTCCAGTTTGTTCCAGCCCCTTTGGGGGCGCACAGTGGTCCCTAAAGGTAAAAAAAGATATGCAATCTGCGAGGCTGTCAGGGATCAGTGATGCGAGGCTGCAGGGGCGCCGGCCGGCTGGCGGATGTCTTCGACCAGCCGCTGTACCGATTCGGGCGGCGGGGCGGTAAACCGGTTCACCAGCAGGGCCACCGCGAAATTCACGATCATGGCCACTGTGCCGAAGCCTTCCGGGGAAATGCCGAACCACCAATCCTTCTGAAGCGCCGCAACGGCGTCCTTCCCGCCGTCGAAGAGGCCGAATTTGAATTTGAGCATGTAGAAAAGCATCAGGGAAATGCCCACCACCATGCCGCTTACGGCACCCTTGCTGTTCATCCGTTTGTAGAAGATGCCCAGCAAAATGGCCGGGAAAAAAGAGGCCGCCGCCAGGCCGAAGGCAAGGGCCACCACCGCCGCCACAAAGCCTGGCGGGTGGATGCCGAAATAGCCGGCTACCAGTACGGCTGCCGTGGCTGCGCCCCGGGCGGCCCACAATTCCTGCTTCTCGGTAATGTCGGGGCGGAAAACATTCTTGATCAGGTCGTGCGAAATGGAGGCAGAGATTACCAGCAACAGACCGGCGGCCGTGGAAAGGGCGGCAGCCAGGCCCCCGGCAGCCACCAGAGCGATTACCCAGGGCGGCAGATTGGCGATTTCAGGGTTGGCCAGCACCATAATGTCGTTGTCCACGAGCATCTCGTTGCGGGCCGGGTCGGCTACATACTGTACCAGGCCGTCGCCGTTTTTGTCGTGGTAGGTGAGCAGGTTCGTCCGTTGCCAGTTCCTGAACCAGGCAGGCAAATCGGCATAGGGCCGCTCACTTACTTTTTCGATCAGGTTCGTCTTGGCAAAAACGGCCACTGCCGGGGCCGTGGTGTAGAGGATGGCGATGAACAACAGGGCCAGGCCGGCCGATTTGCGGGCATCGCGCACCCGCTTTACCGTAAAGAACCGGACGATCACATGGGGCAGGCCGGCCGTGCCGACCATCAGCGCCAGGGTTATGGCAAATACGTCTATCCGGTTTTTGGACCCCTCCGTAAAGGCCGTAAAGCCCAGTTCCCGCGACAGGCCGTCGAGCTTGTCGAGCAGGTAGGTGCCCGAGCCGTCGGAGAGCGTGGAGCCCATGCCGAGCTGGGGCACCGGGTTGCCGGTCATCTGCAGGGAAATAAAGATGGCCGGTACCATAAAGGCAAAGATCAGGACGCAGTACTGGGCTACCTGGGTGTAGGTGATGCCCTTCATCCCGCCCAACACCGCGTAGAAAAGCACGATTACCATGCCGATGACCACCCCCGTGTCTATCTTCACCTCCAGAAAACGGGAAAACACCACCCCCACCCCGCGCATCTGCCCGGCAACATAGGTAAAGGAGACCAATATGGCGCAGAGCACCGCCACGATGCGGGCCGTACGGGAATAATAGCGTTCGCCTATAAAATCGGGCACCGTGAATTTGCCGAACTTCCGCAGGTAGGGCGCCAGCAGCAGGGCCAGCAGCACATAGCCCCCCGTCCAGCCCATCAGGTAAACAGACCCGTCGTATCCGGCAAAGGCGATAATACCAGCCATGGATAAAAAGGAGGCCGCAGACATCCAGTCGGCAGCCGTGGCCATGCCGTTGGCCAAAGGGGAAACCCCGCCCCCGGCCACGTAAAATTCCTTGGTGGAACCAGCCCGGGACCAGATGGCGATGCCGATATACAGGGCAAAAGACAGCCCCACGAGCAGATACGTCCAGACTTGTACGCTCATAACATTCGGTTTGGTGGTTATTCCCGGTACCCGTATTTGCGGTCGAGGCGGTTCATCAGGTAGACGTAAACGAAAATCAGGATCACGAAGACATAGATCGAACCCTGCTGCGCAAACCAGAAACCGAGCTGGAACCCGCCCAGGCGGAAGCCGTTCAGCCAGTCGACGAGCAGGATGCCCGCCCCGTAAGACACGGCGAACCAAATGCTGAGCAGTATAAACAGGTACCTCAGGTTAACCTTCCAGTAAGCGGTGGCAAGCCGTCGTTTCTCGTCCATGCGGCAGTAATTTCAGCTCCTAATATAAGGGTTTGCGGGCAGGTTCCGGGAGAAAATGCCCGAAAGTGGGTTGAAGGGGTTCCAGGTCGGCAGCGGGCAGTCGCAGTAGGCGGTTCAAAATTCAAAGTTCAAGGTTCAAAGTTCAAGGTTCAAGGTTCAAGTATTTCCAATGGAACAAGGGGGAATCCCCCACCCCCCGGGAACAAATTAATCCCCTTCGCTGCGACCGCCTTGCATCTTTCAGATTTTCCAGGCTGTGGCCGTGATCTTTGGTTGGCGGTATCTGCCTTCGCCCGGATATGGCCGGTAAAGGCAGTCGCAGTCGGCCGGTTGCGAATTTGCCAAATGGCAATGTGCTAATGTGGAAATTTTCTTTTTCAACGCTCCCGGTTCTGCATCACCAGGAAGGGTATGGTTACCTGCAGGCCCAGGCGGTCGAGCGTGAACTGCTCCAGGAAACGGTCTACCAGGCCATGGCCGGTGTTGACCATCACCAGGAGTTGGGCTGCTTCGCGATCCAGATATTCCAGGATGGTTTCGGCCCGTTCCGTTCCCTGTACGGCTTTGAATTCGATCCGGGCCTTGTGCAAGGCATGCTCCATGAATCGCTTGTTGTCTTGCTGGCCGGCATCCAGTGAATCCGAATCGGAAACGTAGAGCAGCCGTATCTGAGAGCGGTACGAACCGGCCACTTCGCAGAGCAGTTTGAGTTCCCGCCGCTTGTAGGGCACCCTGAAATCGGTGGCAAAGACCATCCGTTTCGGCGCCTGATAGGCATAGCTGTCGGGAATGGCCAGTACCGGGCAATCGAGGCTCTTGAGGGCGCGCAGGGTACGGCTGCCGAAGGACCTTTCGGCACGGGCCTTCTGCCCCTGGGTGCCCATTACGGCAATGTCTGCCCCCAACTCCCGTACCAGCGGGTTCAGGCCTTCTTTGAGGGATTCCCGAAGAAACCGCATTTCGTAGGTATGCCGGGGATTGTAAAGCTTGTCATAAAGGGAAACCAATTCGCGGTGCAGGGCCTCGTCCAGGGCTGTCAGAAGCTCTTCTTCCCGTTGGTGCATATCTTTTTCCTCCGGGGAACCCTCTTCTACAGGGAGCCTGGGTTCGGCAGCGTGTACCAAATAGAATCTCGCCCGGCGGTATTTGAAAAGTTGTGAGGCAAAATAAGCCGCGTTTCGGGCGTTTTCAGAAAAATCGGTGGGCAACAAGACGACGAGCATGGCACCGGGTGTTGATCCATACTTCAAAAATAAGGGTTGTTGCCGGATCTGATTATGACCTGGATCAGTCCATCCTGACAGAGATCAGTGTTCCACATGCCGGGATGGGCTACCTTGCTGCGACAGTACAGACAGGTACCAGTGCCTGTTGGTTGCCATGGAACGCATGTTGGACCATATCACCGATGTAGCCGTGCGGGTGGAAGGCAGCACCCTTGCCGAACTGTTCGCCAACGGCTTACAGGAAATGAACCGGATCCTCTCCCCGGAAACCTGCGGCGACCCGCGGCAGGCCGACTGCTGCATGGAACTGGAGCTCAACGCCCCCGACCCGACCGCCCTGCTGGTCGATTTCCTCTCTGAATGCCTGGCGCTGACCTATATCCATAAAGCCCTTTTCTGCTACGTCCATTTTCCGCAGCTGGAAACGACAACGGTCAGGGCCCGGCTGTACGGACATTGGTTCGACAGGCTCGAAAACGAGATCAAAGCGGTTACCTTTCACGAAGCCGAGGTGCGCCAAAACAGGGAAGGGAAGTGGGAAACCCCCCTCCTATTCGACTTGTAGATGAAAAAGATCACGAAAGAAGACATTCAGCAACGCAAACCCTACCTCTGGGAAATTCCGACCGGTTTCCGGCCCGACATGCAGGTGCCCGCGCGCATCATCGCCTCGGAAACCCTGGTCGACGACATCCTGGACGACCGTTCGCTGCAGCAACTGGTAAACGTAACCACCTTGCCCGGGATCCGTAAGGCAGCATTCGTGATGCCCGACGTGCATGAGGGATATGGCTTCCCGATCGGGGGCGTGGCCGCCACGTCGTATCCGCACGGGGCCATCTCGCCCGGAGGCATCGGGTACGACATCAACTGCGGGGTACGACTGCTGGCAAGCGACTTGGATGAAGCCGACATCCGGCCGTACCTCCCGGAACTGATCGGGGCCCTGAATGAGGAAATCCCTTCCGGCATGGGCACTCCGGGACACCTGGTCCTCAGGGACGAAGAGCTGGATCAGGTGCTGGCGACAGGGTCCGAGTGGGCGGTAAGGCAGGGCTATGGAACCGCGCGCGATCTGGTGTATACGGAAAGCAACGGATGCCTGCCGGGCGCGGACCCCAGCCGGGTGTCGGAACGCGCCAGGCAACGGGGGCGCGACCAGCTGGGCACTATCGGCTCAGGAAACCATTTTGTGGAAGTCGGCTATGTGGACGCCCTGCTGGATTCCCGCCTCGCCCGGGGCTTCGGCTTGCGGGAAGGGCAGGTTACCGTGCTGATCCACACCGGATCGCGGGGCCTGGGCCACCAGATCGCCACAGATTACATACGCCTCCTTATGGAGGCCATGCCATCCTACGGCATCAGGCTGCCCGACCGGGAACTGGCCTGCGTGCCCTTCGATTCGCAGGAAGGACAGGATTATTTCGGCGCCATGTGCGCCGGGGCCAACTTTGCCTGGTGCAACCGGCAGCTCGTCTCGTGGGAAGTGCGAAAGGCCTGGTCGCGGGTCTTCGGGCAGGCTGCCAAACCCCCTGTGATGCTGTACGATGTGGCCCATAACATCGCCAAGATTGAGACGCATGTGGTGGAGGGCCGGCCCGAACAGCTGATCGTCCACCGGAAAGGCGCCACGCGGGCATTCGGTCCGGGGGATTCCGAGATACCGGAAGCCTACCGGCCCTACGGGCAACCTGTGCTGATCCCGGGCAGTATGGGGACCTCTTCCTATGTGTTGGCCGGCACCTCAGCGAGCTCAGCGCTCACTTTCGGCTCCTGTTGCCACGGTGCGGGACGCAGGCTTTCGCGCACCGCAGCTAAAAAACAGGTGAATGCCCCGGTTCTGAAAGAACGGCTGCAGGAGGCCGGTATTTATCTGGAAGCCCCCTTCCGGCGGATTGCCGAAGAAGCCCCCATCGCCTATAAGGATGTAAATCTGGTCGTGCGCTCGGTTCAGGAGGCAGGGATCGTAGTCCCCGTGGCCAGGCTCAAACCGCTGGCCGTTGTCAAAGGCTGAACCGATCCGGAAAATGAATCGTACCTTCAATATCAGAAATACCCGCAGCAGCATGGAAAATAGCCCCTCCCAGCGCCCGCTGTCCGGACCGGCCGGAAACAGCCTGATCGCCGAAAAGAAATACCTCGAAGGCCCCAGCAACCGCCTTAAAGAGCTTTGGTTTACCCTGAAGGTGGCCTATCACTTCATCCGGGGTTTCCGGAAACTGCACTTTATCGGCCCCTGCGTAACCGTGTTCGGCTCGGCCCGCTTCCTGCCCGACAACCCGTATTACAAGCAAGCCGAGGAGGTGGGAAAAACGCTGGC